>JBECKU010000077.1:0-3600 GCA_040235385.1 Candidatus Sulfobium sp.
GATGAAGACTGGTACGATCTCGACGTGGTACTTGACGAGAAGGTGATCTGCGATCTTATCCCCCGGTTGAAACAGGCAGGGGCTTCAGGAATAGTTGAATACCAGTTGAATAAGGTTATCCCCTGATGAGACCTAGTCCGCGTGAGCTAAAGATAAGGGGAAGTTAGGCGTGGTTATGATTTTCCGCGCTTTGCTGAAAAGGATACTAAAAAGTGGCCTTTTCGCTTGACATGTCTTATAATTTTACTATAAAATTTTTAGCTTAAGAGCTGGCTCGAATGAAAACTTTTACTTAAGAAGGGGGGTAAAAGATTGCATGCTTTAGGTACCCATTTATTAGTCGAGTTGAGGGACTGTAATCCCCGGATTATAAAAGACCTCGAGATGGTAAAAAATGCTCTGGTCTCGGCAGCGAAAGAGGCCAAGGCGACAATCGTCGACATTTCCTTCCATGAATTCAATCCCTTCGGCATAAGCGGTATGGTCGTTATTGCGGAATCGCACCTTTCCATTCACACCTGGCCTGAATACTCCTATGCCGCAGTGGATATTTTCACGTGCGGAGACGTAATAAAGCCGGAAGTCGCTGCGTCTTTCCTCATCAAGCTTTTCGAAAGCAGGAATCCCTCGATCGTAGAGCTGAAAAGAGGAATACTTTCCCACGAGAACGAAAAACTTCCACACAAGGTATCCGACTCAGTTTTCCAGCCGGTATAGTCAGAGCGCACATAACTTCTTGAATAACCGCAGGACCCAGGAACCCCGCTTATATTGAACTGTCATCGGAAAAGACCGATCAATCCGGCCGGCTGTTTATGCCGGCCGGTTTTCGATGTCGGCGCGATTATTGTCTGAAGTCAAGATAAGAGAGACGCCGATCAAATGTTTTCGGTGTCTCTGTCGGTAAGGGCGGCGATTCCAGGCAGTTCCTTTCCCTCCAGAAGCTGAAGAGACGCCCCACCGCCGGTGGAGATGAAAGAAAGCGCGTCCGACACCCCGGCCCTGTGAACAGCCAGGGCAGTATCCCCACCGCCCACGATCGTTAAGGCATACGCATCTGCAACAGAGTGCGCAATCGAATACGTGCCTCTTGAAAAGGCGTCTACTTCAAATACCCCCATCGGTCCGTTCCATAGGATCGTCTTGGCGTTTGCGAGCGCTTCGGAAAAGAGCTTCACAGTTGCCGGTCCGATATCAAGTGACCTCCATCCCTTCGGTATTTCCATTGTAGGTACAATTTTTGTCTCAGCCCCGGGTTCCAGGGATTGAGAGATTACGCAATCAACGGGAAGGTAGAATTTCACTCCGGCATTCTTGAGTTTTTTCCTTATCCTCTGGGCTGTATCGAGCATCTCGCTCTCTACCAAAGAATCTCCCACTTCGTAACCCATAGCCTTGATAAAAGTAAATGCCATCCCGCCGCCGATGAGGACTTTGTCCACTTTCGCCTCCAGATGTTCCAGAACTCCTATTTTACCGGAGACCTTTGCGCCGCCCAGGATGGAGACAAACGGCCTCACGGGATTGTTGACGGTCCCTTTAAGGTATTCTATTTCCTTTTTCATAAGGAACCCGGCCGCCGAAGGGAGGAATTTAGGAACGCCGACCGTCGAAGCATGGGCCCTGTGGGCCGCCCCAAAGGCATCATTAATAAAGAAGTCAGCCAGTTTTGCAAGACTTTTTGAAAACTCTTCGTCGTTTTGTTCTTCCCCGGAATGATATCGGAGGTTCTCGAGAAGAATGACGTCACCTCCCTTCATCCTGGACACAAGGCTTTCCACCTGCGGACCGATACAGTCCGGCGCAAACACCACATTCTTATCAAGCAGCCGCTGCAGTCTCTTTGCCACCGGGGCCAGACTATATCTCGGATCGGCCTTGCCTTTAGGTCTTCCCAGATGGGAGGCAAGAATGATCTTTGCCCCCTCGTCTATCGCATAGTTTATCGTGGGAAGGGTGGAACGTATCCTGCCGTCATCGGTTATCCTCAGATTATCGTCGAGCGGGACGTTAAAATCGGCGCGTATGAAGACCCTCTTTCCTTTTATATCTAGTTCGTCGATGGAAAGTTTGTTCAGAACGTCCTTAATCGGCAAGGCGTTGGAATTGTTCTTTTTCGCCATTAACTATCCCCTCTTCTTGATAATATAAAGTATGAGGTCCCTGAGCCTCGAGCTGTAACCCCATTCATTATCGTACCAGGAGAGCACTTTGACCATCCTGCCCTCGATGACCTTGGTCACGGCGGCATCGACGATGGACGAATGGTCGTTGCCGTTGCAGTCTATGGAAACTATGGGTTCTTCAGTATACTGGAGCACCCCTTTCATCGGACCTTCCGAAGCATTCCTGAGCGCGAGATTTACTTCCTCCGAAGAGGTGTCCTTCCCAAGCTCCGCCACGAGGTCCACCACGGAGACGTTCGGCGTGGGGACTCTTATAGCCATACCGTCCAGTTTTCCCTTCAACTCGGGGAGTACAAGACCCACGGCCTTTGCCGCGCCCGTGGTCGTAGGTATCATAGAAAGCGCGGCAGCGCGGGCCCTTCTCAGGTCTTTATGCGGAAGGTCGAGAATCCTCTGATCATTTGTATAGGAATGGACCGTAGTCATAAGACCTCTTACTATGCCGAATTCATTGAGGAGTACTTTTGCTACCGGCGCAAGACAGTTCGTAGTGCAGGACGCATTCGAGATGATTTTATGATTCGAGACATCGAGGGACTCTTCATTTACGCCCATACATATGGTGATGTCAGGTTCTTTTGCCGGAGCTGAAATGAGGACCCATTTCGCGCCGGCATCGATATGTTTAGAGGCCGATGCCCGGTCCGTAAACAGGCCTGTCGATTCCACGACGATATCCACTCCCAGGTCTTTCCAGGGAAGTTTCTCAGGCGCGGTAATTGCCGATATCTTGATCTCTTTTCCGTTGAGTGAAATTCCTGTTCCCGTGTCTTTGATGTCCGCATCGAATATGCCGTGTACGGAATCATACTTCAGCAGATGTGCAAGGGTCTTTGATCCCGTAAGGTCGTTAATCGCAACGATTTCGAAATCCTTCACCCGGCTGCTGGCCCTCAGAAAATTCCTTCCAATCCTTCCAAACCCGTTAATAGCTACTCGGATTGCCATGAGTCCTCCTTTAAAAGGTGTATTTAAAACTGTTCAAAACTAAACCGGTTAAAAGCTTGGGATAAAAATATGTCGATTTCGGGGGCATTCTGAGGGATGCGAGAGCAACATTCTCTACTTCGTCGACTCTCGTCGGATTCAGAAAAAAGGCTGCGGCAAACAGGTTCTCCCGAACAAGATGCAGGCACTTGCGGACATCCATTTCATAAGCGAACTCCGAAGTTTTCAGCAGCTTTCCGAAGATCAGATCATGAAGAATGGATACATCGAGACCGGCCAGCACCGGAGGCAACTCGGAAAGATCCCCGCCCCTGTAGTTCAGCATATACCACGTTTCAGAATCGCCTTTATAGAAGCCGAGCACATGTTCCTGCCCGGCAAGTGCACTTTTGATATCGAAGTTTCCCGTTACTTCCTTTACGTCGAAGTGATCCGATAAAAGCTCCATAAAGTCGTCAGGAATATC
>JBECKU010000195.1:0-5820 GCA_040235385.1 Candidatus Sulfobium sp.
CCTCCCATCTTCCCCATTAGACAATCCGCATTGGGCATAGCACCCTTCCCTCTCCCAAAAGTGCCGGTCAAGGTGAGCCAATATTGGACATTTAAGACAGGTGCGGGTGATATTCCAACATTACCTGTCGTGGCATTCCAAGCCTTCACACTGGGGGTGTATCAGGAATTCAGGCATCTCCTGGCAAAGGCAGTCCCATCTCAGGCCATGAATCTCCCTCTCGATAGAAATGCCATAGTCAGCGAGGGGAGCATTGAAAAGCCGGTTCGCGATCTCAGGGAAATCTTTCAAACTAATCCCCTTCTCGCGGAACAAATGCTCAGGGAATTGGACTCCGAAGGCCCATCTCTTGCGAGGAGGCAGAGAAAAATAATGAGCTCGCTTATTACAATGTACGAGGGCGCGAATAACCGCTATCTCAATTTCTACGGCCCTCCCGGCACCATTACCACTATCCCTTACTACAAATTTGTGTCTTTCGGAGAATCTGAAGCCGAGGTCACGCAGCGATCTGAAGTAAAGGGAAAGGCAGTCTTTGTCGGTCACTCAGAACTCAACCGTTCGGAACAGAAAGATGGCTTTTATACCTTTTTTTCGCAGCCGAATGGCCTGGATCTCAGCGGAGTCGAGATAGCCGCCACGGCATTTGAAAATCTTTTGGAGGATCAGCACATTGAGCCCTTGGGGGTTAAAGCCCATCTCTTAGTCATAGTGCTGTGGGGAATAGTGATCGGCTTTTTATGCCGTCAATTCCCTGCTGCAATCTCAGTGGCGAGCATCGCAGGTCTTGCTGCAGTTTATCTCTTTATTGCCGAATATCAGTTCAAGAATGGAGGCACCTGGTGCCCAGTCGTAATACCCCTCTCTGTCCAGACGTCTTTTGCATTCTTCACAGCGGTTTCCTGGAAGTATATGGATTCGAATAAAGAACGTGAGCGTATTAGAAAGGCCTTTGGATACTACCTGCCGGATAGGGTCGTAGACCGGCTATCAAAGAATATTGCAGAGATTAAGGCAGGCGGTGAGCTTGTCTATGGTATTTGTTTATCAACTGATGCGGAACATTACACTTCCTTGTCTGAAACCATGGATCCCAAAAAGCTTAGCGGGTTCATGAACAGCTATTATGAAACTATTTTTGAGCCTATAAGAAGGCATACGGGGGTCGTGGCTAACGTTGTCGGAGATTCCATGCTTGCCATATGGGTTACAGCAGATCCTGACTCTGCCCCCGGGGTCCAGGCATGTCTCGCAGCGCTCGATATAGCAGAGGCGGTTCATCATTTTAATCAAACCTCCCATTCCTTGTTCCTGCCAACCCGCATCGGTCTGCACTCGGGGTACATAGTTTTAGGACATATTGGAGCTTCCGGTCATTACGAGTATCGTCCCGTTGGTGACATTGTCAATACTGCTACGAGGATAGAAGGTCTGAACAAATATCTTGGTACGCGTATTTTGCTGTCTGAGGACATGATTATCCACCTTGAAGGGTTTTTGACAAGAGAGTTAGGGAAATTTGTCCTAGCAGGAAAGTCAAAGCCTATCATCGTGCATGAGTTATTCTGTTGCAAAGAACAACTGAACTGCCAGAAAAGCGATGTTTGCAGTGTTTTTGCCGACGCCCTCCATGCTTTCCGGGAGCGTTCGTGGGAAGTCGCGATGGAGAAATTTTATGTGTGCATCAGGAACAGAGGGGAGGACGGACCTTCTCAATTTTATCTTAAGCTCTGCGAACAGTACATAATGCAGTCTCCCAGTGATTCATGGGACGGAGAAATATATATGGATAAGAAATAGTGGAGAAGCATCGGAAAGCCCGTCAATGAGTTCATCGAACATCTTTGCAAGGAGGAAAGTAATGAAAAGGGGTTGTGGGGTCATGGTAGTCGCGATGACAATTGTCATGATGGGGCTTCTTCCTCTTTCTCGTGCGGCGGCTGAAACTTGCACACAATGGATGGGCAAAGCCGTTTCAGTCCAGGGGAATGTCCAGGTGCGGGGAGAGAACGAAACATCGTGGCGGGATGTCAGATTGAACGATGTCTTTTGTCCCGGCGATATCCTCCGGGTTCAGGAAAAAAGCAGGGCTGCCGTTATTCTTATGAATGAATCGACACTCCGACTGGATCAGAACACCTCTATTGCATTCTCCAAGACTGAAAAGGAAAAGACCTCCTTTATTGACCTGATAATAGGAATTGTGCATTTCTTCAGTCGTATTCCGAGAAGCGTTAAGGTCTCAACCCCCTATGTGAACGCCACCGTGGAGGGGACTGAATTTCTGGTGAGTGTTGAGAAGGACAAGACCGTCCTTTCCGTATTTGAGGGACACGTGATTACCTCGAATGAGGCAGGCAGTATAACACTCGGCAGTGGTCAATCGGTGGAGGCAGAGAGAGGCCGAGCACCTTTTGTGAGTATGGTGGTGCGGCCTCGAGAAGCTGTCCAGTGGACTCTCTATTATCCTGTAATCACCTATGCCCCCAAGGCCGATTGGCAGGCAAAAGTCGCATCCCTCCTCTCGGTGGGCCGCGTTGATGAGGCAGGGAAGATGATCAAAGAGATACTCGGAAAGTACCCTGATAATAGTGATGCTCTGGCTTTTCAATCAGTCATTGCACTTGCTCTCAATAAGCAAGATGAAGCGCTCCGGATTGCGAAAGGGGCAGTCGAAGGCGACCCGCGTTCATCCCCGGCACGCATCGCATTGTCCTATGCACTGCAGGCTCATTTTGACCTCAGGGGGGCGTTCGAGAGTCTTAATATAGCGGTGAAGTATGAACCCAATAATGCCCTGGCATGGGCACGTCTTGCAGAGCTGTGGACATCTGGAGGTTATCTTAATGAGGCTCTAAATTCTGCGAATAAGGCTGCCGCACTGGACCCCGATGTTGCAAGAACGCAGACCGTTTTGGGATTTGTCCACCTTGCGCAGTTGGATACAGGGGAAGCAAGAGAAGCCTTTGAAAAGGCGATTAAACTGGATCAGGCAGACCCCCTGCCGAGGCTCGGCCTGGGATTGGCGAAGATAAGGGACGGCGAGCTTAAGGCCGGACGGGAGGAGATTGAGATTTCGGCCAGCCTCGACCCCAACAATTCCCTTATCCGGAGCTATATGGGGAAGGCATTTTATGAGGAGAAATGGGAAGAGAAGGCGTCGAACCAGTACGGCCTCGCCAGAGAGCTTGACCCTTTGGATCCGACGCCCTTTTTCTACGATGCGATTCTGAAACAGAGTATTAACCGTCCTGTGGAAGCATTGCACGACCTGCAAAGAGCAATTGAACGCAATAACAACCGGGCAATTTACCGTTCCAAGCTTCTTCTTGATTCTGACCTAGCCGCGCGGAGCGCAAACCTTGCCAGCATTTACAGTGATCTCGGATTTCAGCAGGCGGCCCTGGTGGAAGGCTGGAAATCGGTGAATGCAGACCCATCCAACTTTTCCGGCCACAGGTTTCTGTCTAACTCCTATAGTGCATTACCGCGTCACGAGATAGCCAGGGTAAGCGAATTACTGCAATCACAGCTCTTGCAGCCCATTAATATTAACCCTGTTCCGCCCCATCTGGCAGAGAGCAATCTCTTTGTGCTGGAAGGAGCCGGACCTACAGAAGCCTCATTCAATGAGTTTAATCCTCTGTTTAATCGAAACAGGCCTGCCATGCAGCTGAGCGGCATTATTGGAGGGAATAGCACCAGGGGCGATGAAGTTACTGTGTCGGGGATATATGATAAGTTTTCTGTCAGCGCAGGCCAGTTCCACTATGAGACGAAGGGCTTCAGGGAGAACAACGACCTTAAACAGGATATCTATGATATATTTGGACAATACAGTCTTTCGTATAAAACGAGCGTTCAGACTGAGGTCCGTTACAAGAAGCAGGAAAACGGCGACCTCACTCTCAATTTCTTCCCCGACGATTTCCTTCAGAATGAGAGGCAGGAAGAAGAGACGATTTCGACACGGTTTGGATTCCATCATGCGTTTACGCCCGGGTCAGACCTTATCGGGTCTTTTATTTACCAGCATGGGAACCTCGGACTTCATAACTTATTTATCCCCATAGAGACACCGCCTAATGTGCTTGATGTGACGACAGATCAGGATAGTTACTCTGTTGAGCTTCAGCACTTGTTCCGCGGGGCAGGGTTCAGCCTTGTGAGTGGCGCAGGTTTTTTCAAGACGGATATAGACGATAAGAGCGAAACGGCTATCCTTCTGCCTGCACCGGAGCCTCCGATAGAGATCTCACGGACGCAGGGAAGAGATATCCGCCATGCCAACGCATACATCTATTCCCAGATTAATTATCCGCAGAGTGCCATCTTCACAATCGGGGCAAGCGCCGATTCTTTTCATGGCGATCTCAACGACCGGGATCAATTCAATCCCAAGCTGGGCCTGACGTGGAACCTCTTTTCTTCCACAACGCTGCGGGCTTCCTTATTCAGGACTCTCAAGAGGATGCTCGTAACGGACCAGACGCTTGAGCCTACACAAGTGGCCGGTTTCAACCAGTTCTTTGACGATGTGAACGGTACTGAGGCATGGGTCTACGGAACTGCCATGGACCAGAAATTTTCCAGGGACCTGTACGGAGGCGTTGAATATTACCAAAGAGATCTGAAGGTGCCTGCCCAAATATTAACCCAGGCGCCCGCGCCTGCACCCCCTGTGATCTCCGTGGAAAAGGTGGATTGGACGGAACAAGAGGGACGGGCCTATCTCTACTGGACCCCCCATCCCTGGCTGGCCCTGAGCGCCGAATATCTCTATGAACGCCTCGACAGGGACTCTCAATTCGCTGCCAGTATAAAGAACGTCCGGACTCATCGTTTCCCTGTGGGGATCAGTTTTTTTCATCCCACCGGATTCAGCGCAAATATAAAAGCAACTTACACGAACCAGAAAGGCACTTTCCAACCCCAGGGCTCGCCACCCCACTCTTTCTTGCATGGTTCCGATGATTTCTGGGTTGTCGATTCATCGCTCAGTTACCGTCTGCCCAAACGGTTGGGGATTATCAGTGTGACGGCAAAGAATCTGTTTGACAAGTCTTTTAAATATCAGGACACGGACCCCGTAAGTCCTGTGATACAACCGAAGAGGGCGGTTTTTATTAAGTGCATCATCTCGCTGTGAATGTCAAAACATGATAGGAGGTGGTTTTAACAGGAGCGTGACAGCCATCCAAGCCGAGTCGGGTTAAGAGGTGAAACTTTTTATCTTGAAAAAGAAAGGAGCGATCATGCCAAAAAAGTCAAAGACATTTAAAGAGAAAACCGTTGAATTCGAAGCCGATGGTAAAGGCGGCGTTATGGCGACCCATAAAGGCAAAAGTGAAGCGGCAACACAAGGTGACATCGACCTGGATGAACTCGGCATCACTGTTAAAGACGGTACGGTCATTGCCACGCATCAAAATCCCACTTGCTTCTGGTATCGTTACAACGGACAATGGTACGTGTATTGTTGTTAGGCCAAGCCGGCAGACTGCCGCTTCTTGGTCCATATGACGGAATCGAGCGGAGAGCCCGGCAAAGTGCCGGGCTTTCCGCCTTCTCTCAACTGAGGCCCAAGCTCGTTTCTAAAGAACCACCTGAGGTCGTAAAGAAAAGTCACCGCTCCTTTACACGAGCAGCATGTGCAGAATCTATCTGTATGACCTTGAGAATCAGGCGCACTCACAGATTTTGTGGCTGGCAAGCGTGGGAACGGCAGGTGCGATGGTGGTAAAATATGTTTAGAGGGGGGAGGCATGGCGACTTTGATTAATGAAACAACTCCCTATGCCCTTTCCGATGGGTCAAGGA
>JBECKU010000277.1:0-14022 GCA_040235385.1 Candidatus Sulfobium sp.
CCCGATAATTAAGAACGAAAGCCGTTACCTTACTTACACAGGTAACGGCCTTCGTTTTTTTATATGGCGTGAAATTGCATTGACCCATATTATTCACAAACTGATGTCAGAGTAAAGCGCCGCACAGAACTTTTTCATTCCTGCCTGCCGGCAGGCAGGTCGGCAAAAAAATTCCGCTCAAACACTATACGCCGCCTTACTCCAGGCGTATCTTTCTCGAATTTATGAATGATATGGGTTAAGACTTTTCCGATTATCCTCCGCTTTTAATTCCTATATTATTCGATTTGTTTATGATAAAATGATGCATTTGCGGGAATCGGCACGCCGGCAAGTCGGCACAAAGGAGTGTGGAAATGGGCCTTATCCGTCATACCCGCGAAGGCGGGTATCCAAGCTCTCTTAATAAGAATGGATTCTCGCCCCGGCGAGTCGCTGAGGAGCCCCGACTGCTACCTCGGGAAATGACAACACAAACATTTTCGGGTCAATACACAGGTGATCTCTATCAATGACTTCCTTAAATGACATCCTGAAACGGATCGAGATCAAAAAGGCGAATTACAAGCTTTATAACTTCACCCAAAGAGAAAACGATGCCCTGAAGACTTTTTTCGATCTGGCCCAGGAATTCGGAAGCATTGAGGATTTCTATGTTCTCTGCGTTGCGATCCCCAAGGCTTTTTTCGATCTCGAGGCCCGTCTCTATCTTGTCGATCCCAGGACAAACAAGCATTCTCTCTTCGCAAAGACCGAGAACAATGGGCTTTCCCCCGGTTCTGCGCCCCCTGAAGACGTGAGGCCGGGTGAAAGTCCTTACTATACCGGCAGGAAAAGCATGGTGCTGACTATCCGCGGGAAAAAGTTCCTCATCGGGCAACTTCCTTTCCACATTGAGGACGATGTTCTTGGATTACTGGAGATATACCCGATGGAGGACATCGACCCTCACCTGGAGCTCTTTTTCGAAAAGTATGCCAACAGGATCGGCTTCAGACTGCATAATAAGTTCCTGGTGGAAAAAAATATCGAACACCTCAGGTTCATAAAGTCTCTCGTCACAGACATCGAACACAACGTGATCGTCCCCAACATGGTTTATAAGCTATTCCTCAGACGTCTGAGGGCAAAGACAAAAAAGAACATGGAACTGGAGAAGGTCCTCGCAGAGCGTGTTCTTAAAAACGAGTATGAAAAAGATGCCATGGAGAGTCTGGTGAAGGAGTTGTCTGATGTGAACAACGGCTTGACCGTGGATATGGAAAACCTCGAAAAGCACTACAATAACATGAGCCTCTTTATCGAGACCCTCTTCCGTAAGAGCCATTTTGATCAGGGGCGGCTCACCCTCCGGACAAAACCCTGTAATATGAAAAAAGACGTCGTCGTCCCCCAGCTCGAAAGGTATATCGAACAGCTCGAAAAAGCCGGAATTGCGATAGACGACAGGTTGAGCGGTATACCCGATGAAGAAATCATCAATGTCGTGGATGTGGGGCTGATAGCCCAGGTCTATGCCAACCTCTTTTCAAACGCCGTGAAGTATACCGAGGAAGTCACCACTGAATCGGGTGAAAAGAGGAAATATATCGCTTACGGCCACGAGATAATAAAGGATTTTTTCGGCGCGGGCAGAGACGGTGTCAAATATAATGTATTCACGACCGGTCCGCATATCTCTCCTGAGGAGCGGCAAAAGTTATATCAGGAGGATTTTCGCGCATCCAACGCCGCCGCGAAACCTGGAACAGGACATGGTCTTTCCTTCATCAGGAACGCCGTCGAGATACACGGGGGCGTCGTCGGATACGAGCCGAAGCAGTGCGGCAATAATTTTTATTTCATTCTTCCCCGATGATCAGAGCAGAATGAGAAGACTCATCATTGCGGTAGACCACAGTATATCCAGAGCAAGATGATGCTCGCAGGAGGAATCGAAGAGCAGGTCAGAGCGTGCGGGAAATTCTTCATCTTCTTTCCATATAATCACGTATACGGGTACCCTCGGAAAAGGAAATAATACAAGAGACGCGTCACCGTAAGCAGCCTGTTGAGCACCCAGTTCCTTTCCCTTTTTCAAAAACCCCTCCAGGTTCCCGCCGTATCGCAAAGAAATTTTATCCAGGGGAAGGACGTGCGTTCCCCTGAAAAAAAGCTGTCCACCCCTGAGATTGAGCGGGTTTACAAGATTACCTGAAAAAGGGATATCCCTGGCACCGACCATATACCAAACAGTCGAAAGATTTGCAAAGTAGCCGAGCCTCTGGAGCAGCAGATCGCTTCCTTGAGAGCTGCTTCCTATCGATCTTTCCGCAGGAGAAATCGAGAGGTTCATGCCGAAAGATTCGAGCCGGTACAAGCGGGACTTCTCATCAAAGGCGGCCTTAGCGTTACGACAGACTTCTTCGGGCTCCAGTCCTGAGAGTATCGACCAAGCTTTCTCTTCTCCCGGCGACATCATGCGCAGACTTTATCTCTCTCCATGCCGGTCTCCGCTTCGATAATCTGCCGCCCGGCGAGGACGACGGCAATAGAGGCTTCTCATTATTATAGAGCTCTCTTCTCCTCTGCCCGTCTCATGGCAGAATTTATTGCCTCTTCGATGACCCTCAGAAGCGGCACCACTTTTTCCCTCGCGATCTTTTTACAGTCCTCGTATTCAGGCATAAATTTCTTATCCTTACCCTCTCCCGAGACTTTTATTCTTACCTTGCCGTATTTTGTGACGACCTGCATATAACGCCTTCCCAGGACTGCCCTGGACATTTCACAATACCGAACACCGATAGAGGTCGTCTCCTGAAGCACCGTCCGGATCAGCTCGTCCCTCTCGGACCTCCGGCACAGGATACTTAATTTTATCGCCGGCCTCGATTTCTTCATGAGAATCTGGGTTGTATAAACATCGAGTGCGCCTTTTTGGAACAGCCGAGCCATTACATATTCATATACCTGCGGACTCATATCATCTATATTTGTTTCTATCAAAGTGATGGTTTCTCTTCCGGCATGTTCTTCATCAGATTTTTCCCCGATCCATATCCTCAATATATTCGGAGTCCCTTCTATGTTTCTGTTCCCTGCCCCTGTTCCAATTAATTCAGGGACAAAAGCAGGCATATCTCCGAAGGCCGTGCTGAGAGACTTCAGGAGGGCGGCGCCCGTCGGGGTGGTCAACTCAAATGGTATCCCCGATGAATAGACCGGTATCCGCCTTAATAATTCCGCGGTGGCAGGAGCAGGCACAGGAAGGACGCCGTGGTTCGTCTGAACAGTCCCTCCTCCGAGGTTCACCGGGGAAGAGTAGATTGCTTCGACTCCGAGGAGACGAAGAGCTATCAGCGTCCCGAACACATCCACCAGGCAATCCACAGCACCGAGTTCATGGAGATGGACCTTACCCAGGCTGGTCCCGTGCACTTTCGCCTCAGTCTGGAAAAGACTTTTCATTATCTGCCGCCCTTTTCTTTTCAAGTCTTTTGGAAGGAGAGAATCTCCGATAATACCTTCGATATCGGCCCATTTACGGGCCTCTGAAGCTCGGCTTGGCCGTGAGACCGGGGAGAGAACAACATCGATTTTCGTGGCAGACAAACCGGATCGTTTTACCCTCTTTTTCGAAAGATCATATCCACCCAGGGGTAGTTTCGCAAGCTCCTTCCTGATATCTTCCAAAGGCACGCCGGCATCGACTACTGCCCCAAGGCACATGTCGCCGCTTATCCCTGAAAAACAGTCAAAATATGCGATTTTCAATGCCGCCTCGGTTCAAAACGTTTCTATATTCCTCTTTCCGTCTTGTTAAAAATAAGAATATTGTAACCGATTCTTCACGTGAATGATCAACGCATTTGTTCCGCCTATCGGCAAAAATCATCCGATGCTGATCGAAAGAAGCAACCGGACAAGGAGATGGACCAAAGCAATTTGATGATATAATGGTCATATTGAGGTAACATGCAGAAAGAATTTACGGAAAAAATCGAAAAGAAAATTTCCCTTCCCGAACATGAAGTCAAGGAGTTACTGAAGGAAATGGGGTTGCCTGTGCCGGAGGGGGTGTTTGTCCCGAAGGGAGGGGACATCCCATCTCCGGGAATAATAGTTTTCCCCGTAGTGGCGAAAGTTTCTTCCGGAAAAATAGCTTCCAAGAGCGATGTCGGAGGGGTCCGCGCCGAAATAGAGACTCAGGAGGAATTAGCAAAGGCCATGGATGAACTCTTACGGATCGGCGATGCGGACGGTGTGCTTGTGGAAGAGATGGCTCCGCCGGGGGTCGAAGTGATCGTCGGGGGAACTGTGGACAGACAGTTCGGACCGGTCGTAATGTTCGGTCTGGGCGGGATATTCGTCGAGCTTTTCAGGGACATTGCATTCGGCCTGGCCCCCATGAATGAGGAGGCCGCTCTCGGGCTGGTCAAACAGATAAAGGGATACACACTGCTGGAGGGTTACAGGAACAGACCGCCTGTTGACATAGGCAAGCTTATAACAATTATTGTCAGGATTTCCGAGCTTATGGCAACCGGCTCGGTCGAAGAGATAGATCTGAACCCCGTCGCTCTTTACCCGACCGGGGCAATGATATTGGACGCAAAGATGAAAAAGAAAATCAGCACGGCAAAAATCCTCTAAAACTCCCTGTATCTCATGGCTCTGAACACGCGTTCTTTGGCGATGGATTCGGCAGCCTGACGCGGTAGCATGTTTTCCTTTTTTGCTTTTTCGAGTATCAACTGCGTATTTGTTTTTATCCGCGATGAGATGGCATCCAGTGCCTCCCCTTCTACCTTCTTTGCGTATTCCATCGCAGCCATGATCACCCCCCCGGCATTGGCTATAAAATCCGGCACCGAGAGAACACCCATCTCATGGAGCATAAGCTCAGCTTCCCGCGTCGCGGGGATATTAGCACCTTGCAGGACAAGCTTTGTCTTCATCAGAGTGACATTATCTTTGTGAATCACATCAGGTGTGGCTGCCGGGACAAGGATCTCGCATTCGATCAGAAATAAGTCCTCCTGCTTTTTTCTAGTCCCGTTTTCGTAATTAATGACGCTTCCGGTCGAACTCTTGATATCCAGGAGGCCGGCGACATCCAGACCCGCGGGATTATAAATAGTGCCGCCGGTATCACTTGCAGCGACGATCACAGCACCTTTTTCGGAAAGGAAACCGGCAGCAGCCCTTCCCACGCTGCCGAAACCCTGAATGGCCACTCTGCTTCCCCTCAGGTCCAATCCCGCGTAAGGGCAGGCGATCTCGGCGCATTCCGCGATTCCAAATCCGGTCGCCCCGATCTTATCCAGAGGGAGTCCGCCGATCTCCCGCGGCAGTCCTGTCGCCCTCCCTATTTCGTCGTGGATCCAGGCCATGCAGTCCTCATTGCTTCCCATATCGGGACCGGGGATATATTCTACGATGTTCCTGATCTCCCGGGCCAGGGTCCTGAAGAATCGTTCCTTGTCTATTTTTTTGCTGTCCGCGACTATCCCGGCTTTTCCTCCTCCGTGAGGCAGCCCGGCGATGGAATTTTTCATCGTCATGGTTCTGGCGAGCCGGAGCACCTCCTGGATTGTTACGGACGGGGAAACCCTTACACCTCCGACGGATGGACCGAGGGCCGTGTTGTCGACCACGACCAATGCCCTGAGTTGAGTCTTCGGTGAATAAAGATGAATAACTTTTTCGGGACCGAGTTCATCATGATTAATGTCAAACATTAGTCGGCATTACCTCCATAACAACATATAGTAGAAAATTTCTTTCTTCGCACAATATATGGAATAATTTAAAAAAATTTCATTTTCCCCTTGACATACTTTCTTTTCTCCCTTATATTTTAGTGGTAAATAGTGGTAGAAAGTGGAGGGAATGGTGCCAGCTTTCTCTGGAAAGTATTATTACACATTAGACCCAAAGGGGAGAATCATAGTTCCGGCTCCTTTCAGGGAAATAATCTCCTCTAATTATAATCCCAAACTTTACATTGTCAATGCCGCTTTTGACACATGCCTCCTTATTTATCCCCAGGAAGAATGGAACCGCCTCGAAGAGAAGGTCCGGCAGCTTCCCAGGATGCAGGAAGAAGTGAGGTTCTTTATGAGAAGGGTCATTGCTTCCGCCCAGGAGGTCGAACTAGACAAACAGGGAAGGATATTGATCCCGGCGACCCTAAGAGAAGACGCCGGCCTGGGCAGTGATATCGTTGTTGTCGGCCAGATAGAAAAGATCGAGCTTTGGGACAGGAAGGAATGGGACCTTGTGGTCGACCCTGCAAAAATCAACAGGAGAGATGCTGAAGAAAAACTTGCGGCGTACGGACTCTAGATGACGATTGTTCACCTCCCCGTGCTTCTCAGGGAGGTGATAGAGATGCTTTCTCCCCATGAGGGAGGAATATATATCGACGCAACTGTAGGCCTCGGGGGACATTCCGAGGAGATTTTAAAGATGGTCGGTCCAACCGGATCGGTCATCGGAATAGACAGGGATGAGGAGGCACTTGAGTTGGCGGCAAGAAGGTTGAATGACAAGAGAATGATTCTGAAAAAGGGGCAATTCTCCGAAATCGAAGACCTGGCACGCGCCGAGGGCTTCACCCAGGTGGACGGCGTCCTTTTCGATCTCGGGGTCTCCATGCGACAGTTGAAAGAGATGGAAAGGGGGTTCAGCTTCCATTCTGCCGGGAGGTTGGACATGAGGATGGATAAATCGAATCCTTTTTCCGCCTGGGATGTAGTCAATACATATCCTGAAAAGGAGCTTGTAAGAATACTTAAAGAATATGGAGAAGAAAGACGTGCCTTGAGGATTGCACGGGCGATAATCGCGCGCAGGAGCCAAAAAAGCATCGATACGGGTTCGGAACTGGCCGGGATCATTTTCCGTGCAGTAGGGAAGCACGGCCGGGTCCACCCTGCCACGCGGACTTTTCAGGCGATCAGAATCGAGGTCAACAGCGAGCTCGACGAATTGAATAAAGGGCTCGCATCTTCTTTGAGGTTACTGAAGGACGGCGGCAGGATGTGCGCCATATCGTACCACTCCCTCGAAGACAGGATTGTAAAAAACTTTGTCAGAGATAATGCGAAAGAAGGAAGAGTCCGCGCCCTGGTGAAGAAACCGGTCAGTCCGGGTCTTCAAGAAATAAGGGAAAATCCTTCGTCCCGGAGCGCAAAACTGAGAGGCGCAGAGAAGATATGAGACGCGCAAAATCAAACAGCAATGTGTTATCATTTATCGTTAAACCGTTATGTATTATTCTTTTGCTTCTGGGCTTGTTTGAACTGATATGGCTTAGGTCCAGCATAGTTACCGTCACATACGACCTCAGGAACCTCGAAGTACAAAAGATGGAAGCCCTCAAGGACATGAAACTCCTCCTGGCAGACAGGGCAAAGCTCATGTCCATCGAAAAAATCGGCGCTTCATTCAACGCGGACAACAACAACTTTCGGAAAGCGAAGTACAACACGGAATACGTCTTTCCGGACAGGGTAAAAGTCGTCCATATCAAGAAGGGAAAAGGGCCGGAACCGTTCAGGGTTTCTCTTTCAAGCCGGGGTACCGAGTAAGTGAAAAAATAACCCGGCGCAGACCGGGGTGACGTTAATGTCTGAAAGCAAGGGAGGAGGTGGACAAAGGATGAAAAAGCTCTGCGTATGTTCTTCCTGCCCCAAACATTTCGTATGCCAGTCATGTTTCATGAACTGCTCGGCATGTGGGTCGGATAAGCTGAAATGCCTCGAAAACTGAGGAAAATAAGGATAGTCGGGAAAAAATGTTGAACAGGAAAAGAATAACCGTTCTCAATACCGTTATCATTTTCGGGTTTCTCGCAATTTTTTTCCGCCTTACGGACCTCATGGTTTTCAATCATAAGAACCTCTCTGAAAAGGCAAGACTGCAACAGATAAAAGCGGAAGATATCCAGGTAAGAAGAGGGAACATTTATGACCGGAGGGGACGGGAGTTCGCCGTAAACGTTGACCTGGAATCGCTTTACTGCGACGCGGG
This sequence comes from Candidatus Sulfobium sp., assembly GCA_040235385.1. Classification (GTDB taxonomy): domain Bacteria; phylum Nitrospirota; class Thermodesulfovibrionia; order Thermodesulfovibrionales; family UBA6898; genus JBECKU01. Next base: position 8,020 of record JBECKU010000277.1, read on the forward strand.
GGAAGTCTCCATCGACCATAAGAGACTGGCGGATCTCTCTGCGGTACTCGGCACCAGCCCGAAAGCAATCAAGGCAACGTTCCGGCCGGACAGGAGATTCGTATGGGTCGACAGGAAGCTCAGACCCGAGGAGGCAAAAAAAATCAAGAAGATCCTGGGAATGGGCGCGGAAAGCGGAACCGGCGTCAAAGGGTTCGGGTTTCTTCCTGAGCCGCAGAGATTTTATCCCAAGGGAAAACTAGCCTCGCATGTCATCGGGCTGGTCGGACTGGACAACCAGCCTCTTGAAGGTCTGGAACTCAAATACAACAAGTATCTCACGGCAACGGGGGGTAAAGTATATCTCCCTCGGGACGCGAGCGGGAAGATGCTGTCGCCCGGCGTGGACTTAGAGGCCAAAGGCAACGATATACTTATCACCATCGACGAGGGACTCCAGTACATCGTCGAAAAAGAACTGGATATTGCGATGGAAAAGTGGAGAGCAAAGGCCGCCGTCGCGATCATGATGGACCCGTTCACCGGAGAAATTCTCGCACTTGCCAACCGGCCGACGTATGATCTGAACAAACTTGGCAACGTCAGCAAACGCGAAATGAGAAACAGGGCTATCACCGATATCTATGAGCCGGGGTCCACCTTCAAGATAATAGTGGGAACCGCCGCACTGGAGAAAAAACTCGTCAATACGTCTACACTCTTCGACTGCAGCAAGGGGAGCATCGAAGTAGGAGGAAAGATCATTCGAGATGCGCACAAGCACGGCATGCTCACCTTCAAGGAGGTCATCCAGAAGTCTTCCAATGTCGGTTCCATCCAGCTCGGGATGAGGCTGGGGAAGGAACGCATTTACGAGTATGCCAAACTCTATGGGTTTGGAGACCTGACAGGGATCGACCTCCCGGGCGAGGTTTCAGGATGGATACGTAAGCCGGACAAATGGTCGGCCACATCCATCGGGGCAATATCTATCGGGCAGGAAGTCGCCGTCACCCCACTCCAGGTCCTGAGGGCCTATTCCGCGGTCGCCAACGGGGGATATCTGGTAGAACCCCATGTCGTTTCCGAGATACGGACGCATGACGGAGAGACAGTTTTTTCTTTCGGCGAACCGAGAAAAAAGAGGGTTGTTTCTTCCAGGACGGCGTCTATCTTCAAGGATATTCTCAAAACAGTGGTAGAAGAGGGAGGCACGGCTGAAGACGCTTCCGTCGACGGCAACCAGGTGGCCGGGAAGACGGGTACGGCTCAGATCGTCGACCCTGCGACAAAGAGATATTCGCGGGAAAAATTTGTGAGTTCTTTCGTCGGATTTGTGCCTGCGGATAAGCCCGAATTGGCTATGATCGTGGTCATATACGAACCCAGGGGACAGATATACGGCGGGATCGTTGCAGGTCCGGTATTCAGGAGCATCGCCGCCCAGTCGCTTTCTTATCTAAATGTCCCGCGGGAGGACAGTTTGGAGAAAAATATTCTCCTGGTGTGGAAATGAGACTCGCTGAAATACTTAAAGAGATGGAAATAGAAGGCATCGCCGGAGATGCAGGTGTCGATATCACCGGCATATCCTATGATTCGAGGAAGACCGGAAGCGGTCATCTCTTCGTTGCGATGCGGGGTGTGCATGCGGACGGTCACGACTATATAGACGAAGCCCTCACACGGGGAGCTGCGGCGGTCATCCACGAATCCGGGGAGACATTCTCTGCCCCACCCGGACAGTCTGTTTCATTTATCGAGGTAAAGGACAGCAGGAAAGCGCTCTCCACCGCTTCGCGCAACTTTTTCGGCAATCCTTCGTCAAAACTGGCAGTAATTGGAATAACAGGAACGAACGGCAAGACCACTTCCTCCTACATTTTGAAATCCATTCTCGAATCCTGGGGCAAGAGAGTCGGACTCATCGGGACCATACAGTACATGATCGGCGCCGATGCATATAACGCTTCTCATACGACTCCCGAAGCCCCGGAATTCCAGGGGCTTCTCGACAAAATGCTATCTTCCGGAATCTCTCATGTCGTATGCGAGGTCTCCTCTCACTCCCTGGCACAGCATCGTGTGGACGGGACTTTGTTCAAAGCGGGCATATTCACCAACTTCACCAGGGACCATCTGGATTTTCATGGGACCATGGAAAATTATTTCAAGATAAAGGAGAAACTGTTCAGGGAACTGCTGGCCCCCGGCGGGTCCTCCATAATCAACAATGACGACTTGTACGGCCGGAGACTTATCGCTTCGATCGGCCGGGGAGAGCGGGGACCGCAAAAAATATATACCTACGGACTCGAAGAAGGCACGGACCTCACCGCAGCCGACATCAATAATTCCTTCGGAGGTCTGCGTTTCAAAATCCGCATGCACGGAAGGAATCATCATGTCGTCTCTCCTATGATGGGACTGCCCAATGTATATAATATCCTTTCCGCTGCGGGCGCTTCCGTGGCCCTCGGCGTCCCCTGGGATGTCATACTCGAGGGTATAAGGAAGTCCGGGACCGTTACAGGACGGTTCGAGCGGGTGGACTCCGGTCAGAACTTTCTTGCCATCGTGGACTATGCGCATACCGAAGATGCTCTTGAAAGACTCATCTATACGGCAAGGGGGCTCACATCCGGACGGATCATAACGGTCTTCGGTTGCGGAGGGGACAGGGACAGGGGCAAGAGGCCCGTGATGGGGGCTATTGCGACAAGGTTGAGCGACTTCGTCGTACTTACCTCCGACAATCCCCGCTCCGAGGACCCCTCTGCAATAATCTCGGAAATCGTATCGGGTGCTGAAAGGAAAAACTATCTGGTAGAGCCCGACCGCTCGGAGGCGATACGCCGGGCCGTCCTGATGGCCGGGAATAATGATGTAGTGCTGATAGCCGGGAAAGGGCATGAAAAATACCAGGAAGTGAAGGGGAAGAGATTATCATTCAGTGACAGGGAGGTGTTGGAAAGGGCGATAAAACAGCTTACTGCCGGTCAGTAAGGCATTCTTAGCGGGGGAAACATAAAAAGCGGCATGCAGTATTTGAAAACGGACGACATTATAACAGCGACAGGGGGAAAGATACTCAGCGGCAGGGCGAGAGAATTCACCGGTCTGTCCATCGACTCCCGGACGGTCCGGAAAGACGAGTTGTTCGTCGCCCTCCGGGGCGATAATTTCGACGGCCATGATTTCATCCATGAAGCACTTAAAAAGGCCGGGGGTGCGCTTGTCCGGAATTGTCCCGCCGCGATATCCGGTAAAAAAACCATAATCTCCGTACCAAACACCCTGGTCGCTCTTCAGGATATCGCCCGTTATTTCCGCCTCAAGTCCGGCATTCCGGCAATAGGCATTACAGGCACGAACGGAAAGACCACTACAAAAGAATTCATCGCTTCGATACTGATGAAAAGCAGGAAGGTTCTCAAGACGACGGGCAATCTTAACAATCATATCGGCCTCCCCCTCTGCATCTCCAAAATGAAGGGAGACGAGGATGTAATGGTCCTTGAGATGGGCTCGAACGCCGAGGGGGACATACAACTCCTTTGTGATATCGCATCCCCGGACTATGCCGTGATCACTAATGTCGGCCCCGCTCACCTTGAGGGCTTCGGGGACCTCGAGACGGTCAGAAAGACCGACCTCGAAATCCTCGACTATGTGAGGACCGCCGTAGTGAATGCCGACGACCCCTTCCTTCTCGAGGGGATCAGGGCTTTCGACGGGACTTTGGTAACCTACGGACTGGGAGAAAAAGCCGACGTCCGGGCCAGAGAAATTCTGCAGGAGGAGCGGGGGACATATTTCACATTATGCCTTCCCGGGGGCATGGACATGCGGATCTCACTCCGCATTGCGGGAAAATTTAATGTTTACAATGCACTCGCGGCGGCAGCCGTTGCCGATCGATACGGCGCTGACCTGTCGGAAATAAAAGAAGGTCTGGAATCCTTTACCGGTGTCCCGATGAGACTCGAGGTCCGGGAGATCTCCGGGGCCCTGATCATCAGCGATGTCTACAATGCCAATCCGGCTTCGATGGAAGAGGGCCTTAAAGAACTGAACAGGCTGAAAAAGGATCGGGCCATCGCTGTTCTGGGCGATATGCTGGAGCTTGGCGCATACGCCGGTGAAGCCCATAGAAGGCTTATGGAGCAGGCGGAAGATTCAGGCGTTGACGTCATCATTTCTGTCGGGAAAGAGATGGGTAATGCGTCACGATCGTTCGCGGGGACCAGCTTCCGTGCAGAGTCCGCGGAGGAAGCGCGGAACGTTCTTCTGGGGATCCTTAAAGAAGGCGACACCGTCCTCATAAAAGGCTCGCGGGGCATGCGCATGGAACGGGTCCTCGATGCAGGGGACATCCCCGCCCCCAGGGGGGAACAGCATGTTGTATAGAGTTCTTTACAGTCTGCATGATCTCTTTTCGCCCTTCAATGTATTCAGATATATTACGTTCCGGACGGCCCTGGCAATACTTACGGCTATGGTCATCTCGCTTTTCATCGGGCCGGGACTCATCAGATGGCTGAAGAAAGTCAGTGTAACTCAGCAGATACGAAATGACGGACCTCAATCTCACCTCAAAAAATTGGGAACTCCCACAATGGGCGGAATAATTATCATACTGTCCATCATGTTGACGGTCCTGATGTGGGGCGATCTTGCCAATATGTATGTGTGGGTAATTATCCTGTCCCTCGTCGGCTTTGGTTCGGTGGGGTTTTTCGACGATTATCTTAAAATCTTCAAGAAAAACCCGAAGGGTCTTCGCCCGTGCTATAAGTTCGGCGCCCAGATCATGCTCGCCCTTGGAATCGGCGTTCTGCTGTACCTGAATCCCAAAGACCCTTATACCGATGTACTCAGTATTCCGTTTTTCAAGAGATGGCTGATCGATCTGGGCTGGTTTTACATTCCTTTCTCAATTATCGTGATCGTGGGTTCCTCCAATGCGGTCAACCTCACGGACGGAATTGACGGTTTGGCCGTAGGTCTCGTCGGGATCGCACTTCTGGCGAACATGATCCTGGTGTACATCTCCGGCAATGCCAGGTTTGCACAATACCTGCAGGTCTTATATCTGCAGGGCACCGGGGAGCTTACCGTCCTCTGTGGAGCCATGCTCGGGGCATCGCTCGGCTTTTTGTGGTTCAATTCTTATCCCGCCGATGTCTTTATGGGTGATGTCGGCTCTCTAAGTCTCGGAGGCGCGCTCGGGACATTGGCTGTCATCACTAAACACGAACTCGTGCTCGCACTGGTGGGAGGGATATTCGTTATTGAAACCCTCTCCGTCGTGTTTCAGGTGGCCTCCTTCAGGCTTACCGGCAGGAGAATATTGAAGATGGCGCCGATCCATCATCACTTCGAATTGAAGGGATGGCATGAATCGAAGGTGATAGTGAGGTTCTGGATTATCGGGATAATGCTCGCGTTGCTCAGTCTCGCGACACTGAAATTGAGGTGATTATGAAAAACGAGAGACAGAATAAGGTCTTCTTCGACGCCCTCTCCTTCCCGGCGGGTCCGTTTGTGTGCGGACATGGTCCGGCGGTCGGGAACCAGCCTCAGAAATTCGGACGGAAGTCGGAATCCGGTCTGAATATAAAACTGGCTCTTATGTATTCCATTATTTATATTCTGACTTCCATGGCCTGTCCTCTGTCTTCAGCTTCCGCCGCCGAGATAAAATCAAGAGCGGCCGTGGTAATGGACTCCGCCACCGGGAGGCTCCTGTATGCCAAGAACCAGGGACTCAGGCTGCTGCCCGCAAGCACTACGAAACTCGTAACCGCGATGGTCACGCTCGACAAAGCCGGATTGAAGGATATAGTCACCATAAGCAGAAGGGCCGCTGCTACCGCCCCGACTTCGTCAGGCTTCCGGGCAGGTGATAAGGTCACGGTTGAGACGCTGCTTTATGCCGCCCTCATGAAATCCGCGAACGATGCGGCAGTGGCCCTCGCTGAAGCAGTCGCGGGAACGGAAAGCGAGTTCGTCGTTATGATG
>JBECKU010000378.1:0-1005 GCA_040235385.1 Candidatus Sulfobium sp.
GTGAACACCCGTCCTGGCCGCGAGCTGGGCCAGCGCCCGGTTGTGGTCCAGCCTAGTCATGGCCGTGAAGTTGCGCGGATCGAGATCCGGAGCGGCCGAGCGAGCGATCAGCGCGTTGGTGTTCGCCGGATTGCCGACGACCAGGACTTTGATGTCGCGGCTGGCGACCTTGTTCATCGCGGCGCCCTGGGGCCCGAAGATCTTGCCGTTCGCCGACAGCAGGTCCTTGCGCTCCATGCCGGGGCCACGCGGCCTGGCGCCGACCAGCAAGGCGTAGTCGGCGTCCTGGAACGCGACCTCCGCATCGTCGCTGGCCACGATGTCGGCCAGCAGCGGGAACGCGGCGTCCTGGAGTTCCATGACGACGCCCTTGAGGGCGTCCATAGCAGGCGTGATTTCAAGCAGTTGCAGGATGACGGGCTGGTCGGGGCCGAGCATGTCGCCGGCTGCAATCCGGAAGCAAAGTTGGTAGCCTATCTGGCCAGCGGCGCCGGTAATGGCGACTCGAACGGGACGGTTCATTTGGAACTCCTGGAATATGGTGCGACAAATCCACACTATTGTAGCCGATAATGTCGGCACACCGTCTCTTGCTTACGTTAATGATCTACTTTTTCTGGAGTAATAATGAGGCCTGCACACACCTTCCGGGCGGCGTTGCTGCTGCTCGCGCTGAGCCTGACCGGCACCTCCGCCATGGCGGCTGACCGCGTCACCGGCAAACCCTTCGCCACGCTCTCCGAAGTGATCGCGCCGCACGGCATGGCGGCGACCAGCCATCCGCTGGCGACCCAGATCGCGATCGACATCCTGCAACGGGGCGGCAATGCCGTGGACGCGGCGATTGCAGCCAACGCGGCGCTCGGCCTGATGGAGCCGACCGGCAACGGGATCGGCGGCGATCTGTACGCCATCGTCTGGGACGCGCACAGCGAAAAGCTCTACGGCCTCAACGCCTCAGGCCGCTCGCCCAGAGCGCTGACCCTGGAGTGGTTTACCGAGAAC
>JBECKU010000224.1:0-5654 GCA_040235385.1 Candidatus Sulfobium sp.
ACACGGAGAAAATCCTGAAAAACTGCTCCCGGTCCTGCGCCGCCTATCCGCACCCCTTGGCGTCCGGGCGGTCCTCGGCAACCACGAGTTCCATGGTCGGCACTCCGACGTCCGCACCCCGACAAGCCTCGACGGTATACGAGTGCTGAACAATAACTGGACCGAACTGCGGCCGGGCCTTGTCCTTGCGGGTGTGGACGACCTTACAGCAAACCATCGTTCCGGCAAGAAGGATGATCCGGTCTTGAGGGCTCTCGGAGACCGCCCTCCGGGTGCGACGGTCCTGCTTTCCCATACCCCTTGGGAAGCAGAAAAAGCAGCGAAGTCCGGAGTAGGTCTCATGCTCTCCGGCCACACCCACGGAGGACAGATCTGGCCATTCGGCTACCTTGTGCAGAGCGTATACCCCCTGCTCGGAGGGAGGTACGATGTCGACGGCATGACCGTCATCGTCTGCCGCGGTACAGGCACCTGGGGTCCCCGTATGCGCTTATGGCGGCCAGGAGAAATTTTGCGCATTACTCTTCGCGCGGAGTAAGATCCGGCATGCCTTGGCCGTCTTTGACATTATGTGCGTTCGCAAAAAAAAATAACTTTGTCGTGATATAAGAAGGGGAAGGCGCAATGCCTTCCCCTTTGGGCGCACATGCAGTTTCCGGCCGTTCAGATCGCCGCTTCACCCATCTCGCCTGTCCTTATGCGTATGGTCTGGTCCAGTTCTGAGACGAATATCTTACCGTCACCGATCTTGCCTGTCTTAGCTTTTTCCCGTATTATCGAGACCGCTCTGTCCACGACGCTCTCCGGCACGACCGCTTCGATCTTGACCTTGGGTATAAAGGCGATATCGTACTCCGCCCCGCGGTAAAGCTCAACATGGCCCTTCTGTCTTCCGAACCCCTTGACTTCCGTTACCGTCATGCCCTGAACACCCATCTCATTGAGCGCGTCTTTTACTTCATCGAGCTTAAACGGTTTGATGATGGCCTCTATCTTTCTCATAATTCCTCCCTGCTAACTCTCATACTCCGGACAGGACTCAGCTCAGGCAAAACATTTCCCCCCGAAGAGGGTCCGCCTATGTAAGTCCTGGACGGGTGAATCTGGAAATCCGGGTATGCCATATTGCCGTGCTCTTCCATATCGAGTCCATCCATCTCTTCTTCAGCCGACACCCGGAGACCGACCGCCGCCTTGATCACCTTAAAGAGGATGAAGCATGCGGTGAAAGACCACGCAAATGCCGCCGCTATGCCGAGGGCCTGAACCCCGATAATCTGCATCGTTACGCCGTCGGCGTTGAAGAGCCCTGCTGCCAGAGTCCCCCATGCTCCGCAGACACCGTGCACCGAGACCGCGCCGACAGGATCGTCAACCTTGAGAACTTTATCGATAAAGACAACCGACAGCACGACGATCATCCCTGCGATGAAACCGAGAATGACCGCACTTGTAGGTGTGACATTATTACATCCTGCCGTGATTGCGACGAGACCCGCAAGCGAACCGTTGAGCGTCATGCTCGCATCCGGTTTCCTGAACATTATCCAGGCGATCATAAGGGCTCCTATCGTACCGGCAGCAGCAGCGAGGTTAGTATTGACGGCTATCTTCGCTATGTCCGTAGTCGCAGCCGTCGTGCTTCCGGGATTGAACCCGAACCACCCGAACCAGAGGATAAAAACTCCCAGGGCCGCCAAGGGGATGTTGTGCCCCGGGATAGCCTTAGCTTTACCGTCAGATCCGTATTTACCAATTCTCGGCCCCAGAACTATAGCGCCCGCGAGCGCCGCCCAGCCGCCTATCGAATGCACGACTGTCGAGCCGGCAAAATCGATGAACCCGAGTTTCTCAAGCCATCCGCCTCCGTGGAAGAGACTGCCCCACGCCCATGAACCGAAGATCGGATATATGAGACCACTGATCACGGCCGAATACACAAGATAGCTTACGAACTTCGTCCTTTCCGCCATCGCACCTGAAACGATCGTGGCCGCAGTGGCCGCAAAGACCACCTGGAACATCCAGAAGGCGAAGAGCCACGGGTCACTATCGACCGCAAAATCGCTGAAAAAGAACCCGTTCGTTCCGAACCAGCCTGTAGCCGATGCGCCGAACATGATGCCGAAGCCGACTGCCCAGTACGCGATGGAACCCATCGAAAAATCCATCAGGTTTTTCATCATGATATTTACGGCGTTCTTCGCTCTGGTAAACCCGGTCTCTACCATGGCGAATCCCGCCTGCATGAAGAACACGAGAAACGCTGCGATAAGGGTCCACAGATAATTCGCGTTCGTCTGCACATCCTCAGCCGTTACCGGGGGTCCGGTTTCCGCTGCTCCAGGTGCCGGCTGAGCAGGCAATATCTGCTCAGCCGTTGAAGGAGGGTTAGCCTGCACCCGTTCTTCGGCATACGAGAGGCCTGCCGAAAACACCATCAACATCAATATGAAAATACTCAATAATCGTCTCATCTCTTTCTCCTTTCTCTTCAGACTCTCTAAAAGCTGAGGGTCAGATTGATCCCGCCGTACAGTACACTGTCATCTCCGTCGTTGCTCACGCTGCTGATCGCGTCTTCCGCATCGTTAGACAGAGGGAAGGAATACGCTATTTTCGGTGTTACACTGATCGCCTTCGTAACCGGAATACTGAGTGCAGCGGATAATTCACCGTTATAAAAATCGGTGAACTCTTCACCTTTGCTATCGAGCCCCATCACCTTGTCCTCGATATTGAAGCCGGCTGTTGCGCCAATGTCGAGGGAGATGTCTTTCATCATTCCAAAGGAGTGGCCTATACCGGCTACGATGAACGCGCCGTTGCCCTCGTCATAATCATAATAAACGGTGAGCGAAGGGCTCAGCAGGACGTCATACCCCGCGCTGACGAAGAACTCCTGTGTGTCGTTGGCTCCGTCGAGGGCATAGTAAATATAACCTGCCCCGAGGCTCAGCTTGTCTATAGCGTACTCATAGCTGAGGGTAAAGTCGGTCTCGGTAAACTCGCCGTGGCCGTCGCCCTCGTCGATTGAGGCGTCCGAGTCATAGTTCGACCAGATGTTTGCGGAAAAGCCGCCATAGCCGATTCCAACGGAAGGCTGCACGACCCAGCTATTGCTCAATTTCTGGCCCCTCCATACATAATTACTCAGGATATCTACAGACGCGCTCCCCGAAACTGCGGCTTCCTCGGCATAAAGCACACTTGAAAACCCCAGCAACAAAACCATAATTGTAATGATCTTTCTTATTCGCTTCATCTTATCTCCTCCTTTTTTTAGCCAGGCAAGGCCTGTTTTTTATTCTCATCGTCAGAGACTTCACCGACTAACCCACATTGTTCACAAATTCCAGATCTATCGACCTGCAACAAAGGAAGGAACATAGTCCCCCGTTCACTCAGAAAAGCTTATGAATTAACCGAGCTACCTTCTATCCATCGCACCTCCCTGATCCGTATTCCATATTTTTTGACCTTGTATCCAATCATTCTTTCGGTAATGCCGAGTTTTCTGGCTGCCCTCGCCATTATCCAGTTACAATCTCTCAGGGCAATGATAATCTCTTCCTTTTCCATCTCTTTTATCTTGTCTTTGAGAGACTCGTTCGCTTCCATAATGCCTTCATATATACCAGAAACATGCCAAACCATAACAAGCTGATTTTAAGTAATTTTCATTTTTCGGGCTTAGCACAATATTGTATTTTGTTACATTTTTGTAAGGCTTCAGCGGTTTTCGTCATAAAAGATGATCAGACCTTAGAAGAACTCTTATGAAAAGCCGATATCCCGGTGAAAAAGGGGCCGGCTGTTATAATATCCTACTTATGAAAAATCTCAGGAAGATCCTCGACAGGTTCTACAAAGAGTATCCCTTCACAGAGAAGATGCAGAACGACCCTATTGAATTCCCTCATCGATACGGCAGTCCTGCCGATATCGAGCTCTCGGCGTTTATCGCTTCCAGTTTTGCTTATGGCAGGGTGGATCTTTTCAAGAACACCGTTGAGAAGGTCCTCTCGAAGATGGGAGAGAGTCCTTACGAGTTCCTTGCCGGCTTTAACCCGAAAAAACATGGTGGGCTTTTTGCGGGAATCAAATACAGGTTCAATGAAAACGAGGACATACTCTCACTGCTTTTAGTCCTTCACAGGATAATAAAGAGATACAACTCGATTGAGACCGCGTTCATGCGTTTCTATCGTCAGGAAGACAGGGATATAGAAAGGGGATTGTCGGGTCTCGTAACCGAAGCTCTAAGGACCGATACGTCAGCCGTATACGGAAAAAACGTGAAGCCACCCGGGTTTCTCCAGTTTTTTTCTTCCCCGGCGAACGGAAGCGCCTGTAAGAGGGCGAATCTTTTTCTCCGCTGGATGGTAAGGGACCGGGACATTGATTTCGGTCTCTGGAAAGAGGTGCCGAAGAACAAACTGATCATTCCGCTCGACACCCATATCGCGAGGATCTCGCGTTGTCTGGGGCTCACATTAAGGAAAACGCAGGACTGGAAGATGGCCGTTGAGATTACGGAATCACTGAAAAGATTCGATCCCGAAGATCCGGTCAAATATGATTTTGCCTTATGCCATCATGGGATATCGGGGGTCTGCAAAGGGGCGAAAGACCCCGGCGGCTGCAAGATGTGCGTGTTAGGGGGTCCAAGTTAGTAGATATTTTCGTAAGTTCCCTGTTTTTTTGCAACTATCAGGTCGTTATCAGGGTTTTTGTTTAATTAAAAAAATTTAATAATTTCTGAATAATTGTGATCGCTATCACATCCTTCCCTTACATTTTCTTCTATTTTTAAATTGAAAACGTCTTGCTCCAGGAAAGGAGGAGAAAAATGTTTACGCAAAAAAGAATTATCCTGTCTTTTTCAGTCGCCTTCTTTTTATTTTGGATGGCGCCGGCTTTCGGGTCGGTAATCAACGGGCCCGATCTGAATATGGCAGAGAAAGGGTGGAAGGATTTCGGATTGCTCATCCGTGCTGAAGCAGATGTAACTTTGGTTTCGGTCCGGTTTCCGAACCAGGGACTTGCGGATGTTATCGAGTTGCGGCGCAACTCGGATTCGGCCCTGCTCGCCAGCGTCCCGGTGCCCGCTGGGAACAGAAACATCGTGGTGAATCTAAACTATCCTCTAGCCGCTCAGGAAGTTTACAGGCTGGTCGCGACGACTCCTAACAACAAGCATTTCGGCAATCCTGGATTATTTGCATTTCCTGCAGGGAACCCTGATATCACCGTGCTCGGCTCCTACCTCGGGTTTCCTTATTACAGCTACTGGTTTTCGTTTAATGAGATCGTGACCGAACCGAACATACTCGAACTTGAGGCAGTAATCGATATAAAGCCCGGCAGCGATGTAAACAGCATAAATTTGAAGTCAAAAGGCGTTGTGCCTGTAGCCATACTGACGACCGACGACTTCGACGCGCTGGCGGTCGATTCGGAGAGTGTAGTGTTTGCAGGGGCCTATCCGGTCAGATGGCAGATCGAAGATGTAGACGGCGACGGGGATGACGACATTCTTCTTCATTTTAAGACCGCGGATATGACCGATTTATCTCCCGGCAGCATCGAAGCCATACTCACCGGCTCCACTCTTGAAGGGGTTCCTTTCTCCGGAGTGGACAGTGTAAATA
>JBECKU010000289.1:0-5428 GCA_040235385.1 Candidatus Sulfobium sp.
TGAAATCGCTCAGGGAGAAGGCCTTTATCGAAATCAGGCTCTGACATATCAACTAGTGCAGTGAGTCATAAGTCTCTTGTCATTGCGAAGAGAGAATCGACGAAGCAATCACAGCAGTGAAAGCGGATATGAATATTTTAAATATAGGTGTACTCGCTTCCGGCCGCGGTTCAAATTTTCAGTCAATAATCGACGCGGTTGAATCCGGATATCTGAAGGCCGGGATAAAAGTGCTGATTACGGATAACCCCGAGGCCTATGCGATAGAAAGAGCAAAAAAACATTCTATCGAACACATTATTATGGCGCCCCGGCAATACGAATCGAGAGATAATTACTTTCATTGCATCGGTCAGGAACTGATTGCCCGCAATGTAGAGCTTGTAGTTCTCGCCGGATTTATGCGCATCGTCGGGAATCCATTGATCGAGAGGTTCCGTAACAGGATTATGAACATCCACCCCGCACTTCTTCCTTCTTTTCCCGGACTCCATGGACAGAGACAGGCATTTGAGTACGGAGCTAAAATCTCGGGATGTACGGTGCATTTTGTGGATGAGGGCATGGATACGGGGCCTGTGATAATCCAGGCGGCGGTACCTGTAAATGAGGACGATACTGAAGATTCCCTGGCAGAAAGAATACTGAAATTCGAGCACAAAATTTACCCTCAGGCGATCAGGCTGTTTTCGGAAAACCGGTTGTCTGTTGTGGGACGAAAAGTGCATATTCGGGATGCTCTTGCCAAAGAGCAGGGTTTGATAAATCCCGCTATTTTGCAGTAAGCGCAGGATACCCATCCAAACGGGTTTTAAGAAGGCCCCGCGCTTTCATAAAGAATTTCAGGAACCGGGCGTCTCTGTAATCGGGGTAGGTATAATGAAATGCATTATATTTTCCAGCCTGGAAGTAGAGTTCGATCTCCGCATATACTCCTTTCCCGAGATAGATCCTGTGAGAATAATTTTTGCCGGATGCCAGCACAACCTTTGCGAGGGTGAGATAGCCCGGATCAAGGTTTATCCGTCTGCTCCCGCTGTGCAAAAATTCTGTTTCTATCTCATTGGTAATTCGCTTGGCTTTCACAAGGAATGAAGGATCGATGATGCTCCTGAAAAAGACGTATCTTCTTTTGATCGGTGTTCCCAACTCTTGGTCATAGTAGTCGGTATAATTCCATTTGAGGGGAGGGCTGGCGAGCAGGAAATCTCCAAAGGCTTCGACCAGCATGGCAAAAGCCGGTTCGACAACTTCAGGATCTGAGAACAGGGCGCCCGCAAAGAGTACTGCTTTTTCCGGGAACTTACGCTGATCGATCATCCCTCAAGAAGGGCGGCAATCAATTCCTTTTCTTCGGCTGAGTTCCATTCATAAGGCCCGATCACACGCTTTTTCAAGAGCCCTTTCCTGTCTATTATGTAAGTCTCGGGCACTCCTGTCACGCCGAATTTCTGGGCAGCGGTGCCTTTAGGGTCCAGGTATACCGGGAAGGCATAACCGTTCGACTGCATATATCCCAGAGCGTCCCCGGGTTTATCGCGATATAAAATAGTGATCATTCTGAAATCGTCATTCTTCCCGAATTCTTCATAAAGGGCATCGATCGACGGCATCTCTTCCTTGCAAGGCTGACACCATGATGCCCAGAAATTCACAAATATTACCTTTCCCTTCATGTCAGGGGAAGAGAGAACCTGGCCGCTTCCGGGCTCGACTATCTCAAAGGGAGGAGCATAAAGACCGACAGCTACCTGTTTGTTCGAGTTTCCGCTGTTGGTCCCCTTAATGAGTACTCCGGCGACGGCAGCAATACCGATCAGAAACAGCACAAAGAGAACTATCGATTTCCTGGTCACTAATTAATTTTTTTACAGGAACCTTTCAGTATTGTCGCCCGCCCAAACTCCGGAACAATGTTAAGACTCAAAACCGTTCTCACACAACACCGGAATAAACCGACGCATCTTCGGCAGCTACAAAGACCGGTGATCCGGACTCCATGACAACTCTCACCTTATTTGTTCCTTTAAAACGACCTTTCAGGATCTCCTCGGAAAGAGGGTCTTCTATAACTTTTTGGACGGCACGCCTCATGGGTCGTGCACCGTAAGAGGGCTTGTAATACTTCTCCAGTATCCATTCTTTGACTTCCGGAGAAACTTCAACAATAAGCTCCTGATCGATCAACTGCCTGTTCGTTTCCTCGAGAAGAAGATCTATGATCGAGATCAGATGGTCCTTTTCAAGAGGATGGAATACCACGATTTCGTCGACCCTGTTAAGAAACTCCGGATTGAATGTTTTCCTCAACTCGTTCAGGACATTGTCCTTGATATTTTCGTAGACCTCTCCCGATTCATTTCTTTGGAACCCGAGAGGAGTGGATTTTTCGATAATCCTGGCGCCGACATTTGAAGTCATAATTATCACGGTGTTCCTGAAATCGACTCTTCTTCCGAAACTGTCGGTAAGCACACCTTCGTCGAGAACCTGAAGCAGGATATTAAATACGTCGGGGTGCGCCTTTTCAATCTCGTCAAAGAGGATTACGGAATAGGGCTTCTTTCTGACCTTTTCCGTGAGCTGCCCGCCTTCTTCATATCCAACATAGCCTGGAGGGGCTCCCGTGAGTTTCGAGACGTTGAACCTTTCCATATATTCGGACATATCGATCTTGATAAGAGACGTCTCATCATTGAAAAGAAACCCGGCAAGCGCCTTGGCGAGTTCTGTTTTGCCGACGCCCGTGGGTCCGAGGAAGAAAAAGGAACCAATCGGTTTTTTGCTGCTCTTCAAGCCGGCCCGCGACCTGCGCAAGGCTCTGGATACAGCCTTGACAGATTCGTCCTGGGCGATTATACGGGTATGGAGTTCATCTTCCATCCTGAGCAATTTTTCCGACTCTTTCTCCTCGATCTTCACAATCGGTATCCCCGTCATTTTCGCCACCGTATAGGCGACATCCTCTTCGCCGATTACGGGGATTTCCTTGTTCAGGTCCTCCCGCCATTTCTTCTGCGTCTGATCGAATATCTTCTTTACGCTTTCTTCTTCGAGTCTTATAGAAGAAGCCTTGTCCAGATCGTGCAGTTTAACGTACAGGTTCTTCTCTTTTGACAGTTTGTTCATTTTGTATTCGAGCTCCCTCAATTCGTGAGGGGGGGTGAATTTCTTCAGCTTTATCCTTGAACCTGTCTCATCGATAACGTCTATCGCTTTATCCGGCAAAAACCTGTCATGGATGTACCTGTCGGAAAGTTTTGCGGATGCGGTGACGGCATCACTGTTGATCTTTACCCTGTGATGGGCTTCATATCTTGACTTCAGGCCGTTGAGAATCCCGATGGTCGTCTCAATATCGGGAGGTTGAATGAATATGGGCTGAAAGCGCCTCTCAAGAGCCCTGTCCTTTTCGATATATTTTCTGTATTCGTCGGGAGTCGTCGCGCCTATGCACTGGATCTCACCGCGCGAGAGAGCGGGCTTCAGCATGCTGGAGGCATCAATCGAACCTTCGGCGGCGCCTGCGCCGATGAGAGTGTGCAATTCATCAATAAAGAGGATGATGTTGTCGATCTGAACTATTTCCTTCATCACGATCTTCAATCTCTCTTCAAACTGTCCCCGATATTTAGTGCCGGCGATAAGCGCGCCCAGATCCAATGAAACTATTCTCTTGCCGATGAGGCTCTCCGGAACATCCCCGGCAACTATCTTCTGGCAAAGACCTTCCACTATGGCGGTCTTGCCCACTCCGGGTTCGCCGATTACCGCAGGGTTGTTCTTTATGCGTCTGCCGAGTACCTGGAGCACACGTTCTATTTCGTCTTCCCTGCCGATTACCGGATCGAGCCGGTTTTCCTTGGCCATTAAGGTCAAATCTCTTCCGAATTCGTCCAGTGCGGGAGTAGAACTGCGCTTTTCCCGGATATGGGCGTATGATTTCATCGAGAGATTTATGGTAAGTTGACGGGCTCCGAGCAGATTCGCCCCCAGATTGCGCAGGATCTTTCCAGCGATACCTTCATCTTCCCTGATCAGTCCGAGCAAAAGATGTTCGCTTCCTATATAGTTGTGCCCCAGCAGCCTTGCTTCTTCAACGGCCAACTCCAGTACTTTTTTTGCCCTCGGAGTGAAAGGAATATCACCAAAGGTCAAAAGGTTCATGCCGGCGGGAAGGTTACGCTCGATCTCCATCCTCAGCTCTTCAACGGTGAGACCCATTTTTTTTAGTATAGCCACGGGAAGCCCATCGTCCTCTCTCAGTATGGCAAGCAGGAGATGCTCCGTACCCAGATAATCGTTCTGACGCTTTTCCGCTTCCTCTTTGGCGAAAATGATTACTTTTCTGCCTCTTTCTGTAAATTTCTCAAACATCTTTAACTCCTTGGAGAACCCGTTAGTCCTTAATAAAATAATACTTTTTTTTCGGAGTCAAAGTCAACAAAGTACGAGATCCGGCAGGGAGTCGCCGGACATGGGATTCGACCTAGTGTAGCGCATCCAACGCTTCTTAACACTCGTCATTGCGAGCGAAGCGAAGCAATCTCCTTTTTCACTGCTGTGATTGCTTCGTCGATTCTCTCCTCGCAATGACAAGAGACTTATGACTCACTGCACTAGAGGGCGGAGCGCGTATCGACTCGGCAAATAGGGAATGATGGGGATTGCGAGTTACAAGAGAGAGAGTTTCGTGCGGATGAAAACTGCTTCTTTTAGATCTCCGGCCCCATATTAATCAGGTACTTGGCAGCCACCGATTCAAGAGAACAGAGCGGGGCTACCTCGTTTTTTAATGACTGGAGCGCCTCGATATCGGTCTTCCATGCAATATCGCCGGGGGCAAGCAGGCAGATGCTGCCCGGCTCGTTCTTGGTGAAAAGTCTGTTGTCTTTGAAATAATAGTGCTCTTCGCTGGCCTCTGCGGCAAAAGCACGCATAAATGGAGGAATGTCATTAGGCCGGAACCAGAGCTTGATCTCTTTTTCGGCATCCTCCTTCGAAGCCGACGCGTGGATGAGATTATCCATCCGTTCTCCGATAACATTACCGTTCGAATCCTTGAGGGGAACAACCGTACCAAGGGCGCGAATGCACCCCGGCTTTTTTTCTCTGGCCACATGCGGGTTGGTGGGGCCGCAGATATTCCGTATCTTCTCCGTAGCACCTTGGCCTTGATACACCAGCGCAATCACTCTCCGCTTCTCGGGCTCATCGGGATAATGAAGTAAACCCATGATATAGTCTATCAGCGCCGCATAAAATATCTTGTCACGGTGTTCGGCATAATGCTCCTCGGCCAGCATCCTGTTGACATAGACGATCTTTGCACCGGCAAATCGCACACCGGTATGGAATTCCGAGAGCTGGGACAGGACATATCCGGTCAGGGAATTCTTCAGCGCGTCGGGCTTTATGAGTACAAGCG
>JBECKU010000031.1:0-7657 GCA_040235385.1 Candidatus Sulfobium sp.
TGCGTGCCAGGGAGATAATCCGTCAACTTCTCGAATTTGCAAAGAAAAGGCCCCTTGAACTGACGAGAGTCGATGTTAACGATCTACTTCACGAGGCAGTGACACTTGTCTGTGTCCAGAACAAGGATGCCTCGATAAGGATCATGGAACATTATTCTCCTCTTCCGTCGATCATGGGAGATCCGAGCCAGCTCAAGCAGGTCTTTCTCAACATCATTAATAACTCGGTGCAGGCGGTTACCGGAACCGTCGAGGACATGGAAATTCCGCAGAAGAGCAAGGATATCAGCGTCTCGACTGAAATGACTGAATCGGGAATATCCATAAAGATCCGGGATACCGGTCATGGGATTCCCGGCGAGTTGCTTCCCAAGATTTTTGAGCCGTTCTTTACAACAAAAAAAGAAAGAGGGACCGGTCTAGGTCTCTCGATAACGTATAAGATTATTCAAAACCACAAAGGCAAAGTCGAAGTGGAGAGCGAATTGGGGAAAGGCACAATGTTTACGGTTTATCTGCCTTTCCAGGTTGAGGGAAACCATCGTGACCACGGTGTGCCCATAATGTAGCTGCCTCGATGTATGATACAAATTCATAGTGGGGTATTTGAAGACAGTGCTAAAGAAAGTTAGCCTTTCCTTTTTTAAATATCGGGCTATACTTACCATCTAAAATGAGTGGAAAAGATAACACTACTTTGTTACAATTAGAGACATTTTTTAGGGGGGAAACATGGAATTGAAAGATCAGACAGTATTGGTAACAGGAGGTGCGAGGGGGATCGGAAAGACTATAGCGGAATATTTTGCCGGGGAGGGGTCCAATGTGGCCATCGCTGATATATCACTGGAAAGCGCACGGGAGACAGCGGCGGAACTTTCCACCCTCGGCGTGAGGACCCTCGCACTTGAGCTCGACGTATCTAAACAGGACGGCGTGGTCAAGGCTTTTGAAAATGTCGTTAAAGAGCTGGGAAGGATCGACGTCCTTGTGAACAACGCCGGTATTACGCGGGACGGGCTCATCCTCAGGATGAAGGAGGAAGACTGGGATGCCGTTATCGGAATCAATCTCAAAGGAGTTTTCCTTTGCTCCAAAGAAGCGGTGAAGATAATGGTAAAACAGAAATACGGAAGGATAGTCAATATTGCGTCTGTTGTGGCATTTATGGGAAATCCCGGTCAGGCGAATTACAGCGCCTCAAAAGCCGGGATAGTGGGCCTCACGAAGACAACGGCAAAGGAATACGCCAGCCGGGGAATCACGGTAAACGCCGTGGCCCCAGGTTTTATCTCCACTGCCATGACGGATGCTCTTTCTGAAAATGTAAGGCAGGAAATGTTAAAATCTATTCCCGTCGGAAAGTTCGGTTCGGTCGAGGACGTTGCGAATGCCGTACTGTTCCTTGCTTCTCCTGATGCGGGCTACATAACGGGACAGGTTATCCATGTGAACGGCGGAATGTATATGTAGTGACGGCGGTACAGCGGAAAGGGAGTTCAGGCGCTCCCCGGAGATCAGGGATTTAAAGCTAACTTTGTTTATGTAAAATTATTGAAATGAGAACGGGAGGAATGTAATGGTTGAAGAAAAGGTGAAAGAAATCATAGCGAAGCAGCTCGGCGTAAACTCCGCCGAGGTTACGCCGGATGCCTCGTTCGTCGATGACCTTGGTGCGGATTCGCTCGATACCGTCGAACTTGTTATGGCGTTTGAAGAGGCCTTCAATATAGAGATTCCGGATGAAGAGGCTGAGAAGATCGCGAAGGTCAAGGATGCAGTGGAATACATAAAAAACAAACAGTCGTAACGGTGAAGAGAAGGGTTGTCGTAACAGGACTGGGTTTGATCACCCCCGTAGGGATCGGCGTCGAAAATAGCTGGAGTGGGCTGACCTCGGGAAGGTCAGGGATCAGAAGAATTACTCATTTTGATGCTTCTACTTTTCAGACGCAGATCGCCGGCGAAGTGGAGGGTTTCAACCCCGAGGACTACATAGAGCCTAAGGAAGTTAAAAAGATGGACCGGTTTATCCATTTCGGCGTTGCCGCCTCGACAATGGCGATGCAGGACTCCCAGTTAAAGTTGGATGAGCGGAACGCGGCAAGAGTCGGGGTATATGTCGGCGCCGGCATGGGCGGATTGCCGGCGATCGAGCATTACCACAAGGTTCTGCTTGAAAAAGGACCGAGAAGGATTACCCCTTTTTTCATTCCAATGCTCATTATCAATCTCGCCGCGGGTCAGATTTCCATAAAGTTTGGCGCCAAGGGGCCTAACTCCGCCCCGGCCACGGCCTGTGCGACCGGCAGCCATGCAATAGGCGACGCGTTCAAGGTCATCCAGCGCGGAGACGCTGATGCAATGATAGCGGGTGGGACCGAGTCCGTCATAACAGCCATGGGTATCGGAGGGTTCAATGCGATGAAGGCGCTGTCCACGAGAAACGACGAGCCTGAAAAAGCGAGCAGACCCTTCGACAGGGACAGGGACGGCTTCGTAATGGGGGAGGGCGCCGGCATTGTAATCCTGGAAGAACTCTCTCATGCCGTCCAGCGGAATGCTAGGATATACGCGGAAATTGTCGGATACGGTCTTACAGGCGATGCATATCACATAACGTCACCTTCCCCCGGAGGTGAGGGTGCGGCACGGTGTATGGCAATGGCACTGAATGACGCCGGTCTCGGACCGGACCGGGTGGATTATATCAACGCGCACGGCACTTCCACGAAGTACGGCGATGAACTGGAAACAGCCGCGATCAAAACGGTCTTTCGGGAACACTCCTCTAAACTGGCGGTAAGTTCAACGAAGTCCATGACCGGGCACCTGCTCGGGGCGGCCGGGGGAATAGAAGCTGTTTTCTGCGTCCTGAGTATTCGCGATGACAAAATACCTCCTACCATCAATCTGGACAACCCGGATCCGGATTGCGACCTCGATTATGTGCCTCACAAGGCGCGGCTTACAAAAGTAAGGTGTTCTATGTCGAACTCCTTCGGGTTCGGCGGAACGAATGCTTGCCTGCTGTTTAAAAAGTACGAAAATTGAGCCGTTTCGCTGCGAGACCCGACAGAGATGTCTTACAGAGCAGAATCGGGCATTCCTTCAGGGATGAAAGGCTGCTCACCGAGGCCCTCACACACAAATCCTTCTACCATGAAAACCGGGGAAAGTCCGATTCATTCAACGAACGGCTTGAATTCCTGGGGGACTCGGTTATCGGACTTGTTATTGTAGAATACCTATTCTTTCTCGAAGACCGGTACAGTGAATCGCTTCTGGCCAAGATGAAATCCTATCTCGTGTGCGAGTCCGTCCTGGCAGATATTGCGGGGTCAATCTCTCTCAGTGACTACCTGTTTCTCGGAAAGGGCGAGGAGGCCTCCGGGGGAAGGAATAAAAAATCCATCCTTGCCGATGCTCTCGAGGCTTTAATCGGGGCTGTTTATCTCGATGCGGGATATGAAATTGCCAGGGCGGTAGTGTTGAGATTTTTTAAGGACAAGATCGATGATTCGGTCAGATCTGGTCAGTTTCATGATTATAAAACCGAGTTGCAGGAGAAAACACAGCTTCTTTATGGGACCTTGCCGGAATACAGAGTTATCAGGGAGCAGGGGGAGGAACATAAGCGGGTTTTTACCGTTGCAGTATTTCTGGAGGGAAAGAAACTCGGCGTTGCTTCCGGCCTCAGGAAGAAAGAGGCCGAAACACTCGCAGCCAGGAAGGCCCTGGACAAGATCGAAGCCGGGAAGAAGTGAGGAACTCTTTAAAGTCTGAAGTCAAAATGCAGAAGTCAGAATTCTGCACTCTTCATTGTGCATTTTTCATTTTTAAGTCTTCTCCTTTCGGCTTTTGTTACAGCCTTTGCCGGGCTTGGAGATAACGTGAAGCACTTTTTGCCCCAATCCGGCCAGGAATTGGGGTAAAGTGATTGTATGACGTTGATGGATAGAGTGCAGGATATTTGGCCCCACATTGTTGCTGTCATTACCATTCTTGTATCCGTAGGCGCTTCGGGACACGTAATCCTTCATAAAAGGGAAGTACGGTCGGCGATTGCATGGGTCGGCGTTATCTGGCTCGTCCCGGTAATCGGAGCTTTTTTATATATTCTTTTCGGGATCAACCGGATACGTCGCCGGGCCAGGGCCCTTCGCGGTGATAAAATCATGCTTGGAAAAGGCAATGCCGAATTTGGCGGGTGGGGTGATGGAGGAATTTTGCTCCCGGGACAATACGGTTCTCTTGCGAAGCTGGTCGGAAATATTATTCAAATGCCTCTCACACAAGGGAACGCAGTGACTCCGCTGGTCAATGGGGAAGAGGCGTTCCCCGCAATGATAAAAGCTATTGATGAGGCCCGGCGCACAGTGACGTTGTCGACTTACATATTCGATAATGACGGAGCGGGCGGGATGTTCGTTGATGCCCTCGCCCGTGCCGCGAGACGGGGAGTCGGGGTGAGGGTGCTCGTTGACGACATGGGTGCCCGTTATTCGTGGCCGCCGATCACGCGGAAGCTTCGCGACAAAGGGGTGGAGGTTGCCCGGTTTCTTCCCACGCTCCTTCCCTGGAGGATGCCTTTCATGAACCTTCGCAATCACCGCAAGATACTCGTTGTGGACGGCGAGAAGGGGTTTACGGGGGGAATGAACATCAGAGAAGGGGTTTTACTGACCCGGTTTCCCGCTCACCCTCTTCAGGACCTGCATTTTTCCTTCCAGGGACCGGTTGTAGCCTCATTTCAGCGGGTTTTCGCCGAAGACTGGGCCTTTACTACCGGAAAAAGGCTTGACGGAGAAGAATGGTTTCCCAGCATCCAGGATAAGGGGCCGGTCATCGCGCGCGGCATCCCCGATGGGCCGGACGAGGACTTTGAAAAACTGTTATGGACTTATCACGGCGCGCTTGCGTGTGCAAAGACCTCTATCAGGATTGTAACGCCTTATTTCCTGCCGGACTCATCCCTGATAACCTCTCTTAATCTCGCGGCCATGCGCGGTGTGAAGGTGGAGATCGTTTTGCCTTCCGTCAATAACCTCACTATGGTGAAGTGGGCTTCAACCGACCTGCTTTTGCAACTCATCGATCACGGCTGTTCCGTCTGGATGACGCCGGGACCCTTCGACCATACAAAACTGATGATTATGGACGATCTCTGGGCCCTGGTAGGGTCTGCGAATTGGGACCCGAGGAGTTTCAGACTGGATTTTGAGTTTAATGTTGAATGTTACGATCGCGAACTTGTTAACATCCTGAACGGTCTCATCGACAGAAAACTTAGTAACGCCGGGAGGGTGACGAGGGAAGATGTGCAGGGACGTGCACTTTCAGTCAAGCTCCGGGACGGCATCGCTCGACTTTTTTCCCCTTATCTGTGAAAGTCTTTTAAGTATTGATTCGGGAGAATTGGATGCGAGGACCGGATCGTCTGATAGTCTTGAAAGAAAAAAGTTGACAATTAGAGTAAAATAAACAATATTTTGAAGAAATGAGAAAATAATGGTGGAGGACCTTCTTCGACGAAAGGCCGGCGGAAAAGTATATTTTTGCTTGTGCGGGAGGAAGATGATGGAGAGAGTATTCAGACAGAACTGTTGGGAATTCAAGAAATGCTGCAAGGACCGGGATGCCGCAATGGCGATTTGTCCCGCTATAACGGAGGTGAAGGCTAACGGAGTGAACGGGGGCAAAAACGGAGGACGTGTCTGCTGGGCGGTTGCCGGCACGCGATGTGACGGAGAGGTCCAGGGCACTTATGCGCAGAAGGTGACGAAGTGTTCAATCTGCGACTTCAGACTCAAAGTAAAAGAAGAGATGTCCTATAAGTTCACCCCCATCTTTTTTTGATTTCGGGTTTTCTCTTATCTGGTCTCGGTACCTCCGTGGTTCTGTGATTTTTTTGTTTAATGATTATGGGTTTCCTTGTATGTTTCGATGCTGCAGTAGACGTTGTTGGTTTCACATTCCACGCACTCCATCTGGATCACTGAATGCTTGATACCGATGTGGGACAATTTGTCCTCTATTTTCTTTCTGATTGAGTCCGCAGCGCTGATTTTCTGGTCGCTGACCTGCACGTGTCCCGAGAAGGCCGGTATCCCGTGGCCGATCGACCAGATGTGGACGTCATGGACACATTTTACCCCTGGGATTCCGGAGATCTCCTGAGAGATCTCTTCTGGATGAAATCCTGTCGGGCTGAGTTCAAGAAAGACCCATAGAGCCTCTTTTATCACACGACTTCCCCCGATAATTATTATGACCCCGACCAATCCGCTCGCAATCGTGTCGGCGGGAAGCCATCCTGTAACCATGATGATGAGGCCGGCCACGATGACACCCAACGATGAAAGCGTATCGCCGACGACGTGGAGCCAGGCGCTCTTGACATTGAGGTCTCCGTGTCCGTGTCCGAGCACCCAAGCCATGAAGAGATTGCCGAGGAGGCCGGCCGCTGCGACTATAAGCATCAGCGAAGAATCTATCACAGGGGGTGAGAGAAATCGTTTATATGCCTCCATGAATATAAAAAAGGCGATGACCACGAGGCTTACGCCATTGATAAGTGCGGCGAGAAGGCCGATCCTCTGATAGCCGTAAGTGGCCCTGAAGTCCGAAGGCCTTTTCATGATGAGAGCGGCAATCAGACTCAGTCCGAGAGCGAAAGCATCGGTCAGAACATGCCCGGCGTCGCTTAAAAGAGCAAGACTGTTACTGACGAGCCCGCCGATTACCTCACCGGCGAAAATAATCAGGGTGACGCTCAGCGCTACCAGCAGTTTTTTTTCGGAGGTATCTCCGGTTTTCATTACTTACAGATTCCTTTATATTTCATTTAATTGATCCTGCGTCGGACGTTCTTTGATTACGACGGCAATATACAGGTAAAACTTTTTAATCGCTGTCATTCCGGCTTGTCCGAAATCTTTCTTAAGAAGAATTCCCGACGCCCGAAAGGATCCGGGATTGTGGGAATAACAACTGTATGTGTTCAGCTACCGTTTTTATATTATAATATCGCCTGACCGCTTCTGCGAATTTATCTTCTGGTTTATTCAATCGATAAGATACTGAAATGTCATCTCGCTGTTTCGCGTGAGGTCACTTTTCGATAAAATTCGCATTTTTTGCAGTCTTCATATTTCTGTGCGAAAGTCCCCTGGACTTTACCCTCACAAAATGTTCCAGCCACCGCCCAGCATGCCCTTCCGAAATGGGGATAGGCTGGACATTTTTCCGCCGCGTCTTTGT
Source organism: Candidatus Sulfobium sp. (assembly GCA_040235385.1). Taxonomy (GTDB): domain Bacteria; phylum Nitrospirota; class Thermodesulfovibrionia; order Thermodesulfovibrionales; family UBA6898; genus JBECKU01. The sequence continues at coordinate 7,264 of JBECKU010000031.1, forward strand.
CCCGGCCGCACTTCATATATTCCCAGCAGTTCACTCCGGAGGCTTCTTCTTCACTCTGGAAAGGGAAATAGAGGCTGAAAGTCGTCCCTTTACCGACAGTGCTTTCCGCTCTTACAAACCCGTAGTGCTCTTCCATGATCTTCCTGGTGATGGAGAGCCCGAGACCCGTTCCATGGATTTCTTTTGTGGAGAAGAAAGGTTCGAAGATCAGAGGCAATTTGTCTTCCGGTATGCCCTGCCCCGAATCGGACACCCTCACAAAGACATAGGGAACTTCATGCAGTTCCTCTTTCCCGGTCTCTACTGTCAGAAGTCCGCCATCCGGCATAGCATCGACCGAGTTCATGAGGAGGTTGCCGAGTGCCTGACGTACCTGGTCCCGATCGATCAAGAC
>JBECKU010000057.1:0-6015 GCA_040235385.1 Candidatus Sulfobium sp.
AACATCTAGACCTGATCGTTGCAGGCAGGGTTTCCGGGTTCGAGGATACGAGTATGATAATGCTGTCTCCGGGGGGTTCTTCAAGCGTCTTGAGAAAAGCGTTTGCTGCGGAGCTGTTCATCGTTTCCGCGTCATCTACCAGAACCACCTTGTATCTTCCCTCCACGGATTTGTAAGCGAGCGTCTCCTCTACGCCGCGAATTTCATCTATCCTGATCTGCCTCTCCTGCGGCAAGACAAGGCGGAAATCCGGGTGCGTACCAGAAATCATCTTCCGGCAGGACTCGCATTTATCGCAAGCATCAAAAGAAGCGAGGTGTGAGGTGCCAGGTATGAGGGCTGAGGTTTGAGGTTTGAGAAGCGAACCCTCTGGTTTTTTGCTTTCGACTTCTGCATTCTGCATTCTTACTTCTGACTTCAGACAGTTCAATGCTTTTGCAAATTCAATTGCAGTGGTCTTTTTGCCTATGCCCTGTTCACCACAAAAAAGATAGGACGACGCGACCCTGTGGTTTGAGATGATGCCGAGGAGTCTTTTTACTGTTTTGTCGTGACCAATAACATTTTCAAGAGACATTTTCCCGTGATCCTTTTGCCGAGGGAAGCGAAATCAGTCCGCCGAAGTCTGCGGTGCGATAGTTTCTCTGAGGAGGAATTCGTCAACAATATCCTCAACCCGCTTATAAACGGCTTCTTTATGGCCCGAGGCGTCCACCAATTTCATTCTTTCGGTTTCCCTCGTGGCTATGTTAATGAAGCCTTCCCTCACCTTTTTATGAAAAGAGACGTCTTCTCGCTCGAGCCGATCATCCTTATCCGCCCGCCGGTTCCTTTTGAGTCCTACTTCAACATCGAGATCCAGCAGGATCGTGAGATCGGGTCTCAGCCTGCCTGTCGATATCAGATCGAGTTCGTCTATCAGTTTCAGATCGATCCCCCGGCCGAAGCCCTGGTACGCGACGGTAGAGTCGCTGAACCTGTCGCTGATAACGATATCGCCCCTCTTCAGGGCAGGGACGATGACCTCATCAATTAGTTGAACGCGGGAAGCATTATACAACAGAAGTTCCACGAGTGGGGTTATTGCACCGTTTTCCGGTGAGAGGAGCAATCCGCGTATTTTCATGCCGATATAAGTTCCGCCCGGCTCCGCGACCTTCACGACGTGAAACCCCTTTGCTCTCAGATGTTCCGAGAGTAATTCAGCATATGTGGATTTGCCGCTTCCCTCAATTCCCTCGAAGGATATGAAAGCGCCCTTCACGCCAGCTCTTCCTTCAATCTCATGAGAAGCTGGAAGACTTTTAATGTTTCGGACACGGTCAGGGAGCCCGTCCCGCATGAGGGGGTCAGAAGCATCCGCGAAGCAAAAACTTCGGGAAATGAGTGTAGAAGCCTGTCCTTAAGCCGCTCGAAGCGTATTAAGATGGATTCCGGACTTTCTTCTTTTATAGCATCCGACGTCGGTACGATGCCGCACGCAAGCAATCCTCCCCTGTCGAGAAAGCCGCTGAACTCCGAGGGATAAAGGGTGATCGTATCCCCATAATCATAGGCGTCGAAATTAACGATATCGACACCGCTCCGGATGACAAGAGGCCAGTCAGCGGTCCCGCAGCAATGGATGCCGGAGAGTCCTCCTTCTTCCCGGATGGCTTTTACCACCTCCTGGAGCATCCTTAAGGCTTCATCAGGACTGACCCCGAGGTAGCTTGATGAACCGAGCGCGGAGAGGATCGGCTCATCGATGAAGATGACCACTCTTCCGGTGTGTGGGCGCAGCATATCGTATTGCCATCTCGCTTTTGCCTTCAGGAGCATGAGCGAAATTTCGCGGAGCTCTTCATTAAAGTAGGCCGGTTTCCCTTCAGAATCTTTTATCCCGAGGGAAAATGTGAGCGGACCGGTAATCTGACCTTTCAGAAAGTCGAATTTCCTGTTTTGAATGATTCTGAGAAACGTATGAAGCCCATGGGCGAAGTCGTCCGATATTGCGATCCTGCTTTTTTCCGTCCATGTTTCATAAAATCGTTCGAGTTCTTCAGGAGAATTATCGATCCAGACGGTCTTCTTTTCCGGATCAATTCTTATTGCAGGCATCCCTTCACTGTATTGAGGGATCATAAACTCCCTGAACGAGACACCGGGGAGCTGGGGCCAGAAAGGGATGTCAAATGTCTCAAGGACCAATCTGCAGGCTTCTTCCGCATCTTTGTGAGGAAGGCTTCCGATGCCTGTTGTGGAAAAAGGTTTAATCATGTAAGAATATAACTTATCGACGCCGATTGTTTCAAAGTTTTTCCCGGAGAAGGTGCTGTTAAAGAGAATGAAACATGGTGAAAAAGCTGATTATTTTCTTCTTCCTTTGTCCGGCTCTTGCCGCTGCCTTCATGCAGGTTTCTGATATAAGAAGGTACCAGGGAGAAATATCCGTCCGGCCCGTGGGCGAGCGGATCGCTCTCTGGGCCGAGAGGTTTGTCGGCACGCAATATGATCCCGATCCGCTCGGTGAATACGTGAGGAATCGGGTCGTTGTCGCGGACGAAAGAGTGGATTGCATGTACCTTACGTTCAGGGCGGTCGAGCTCGCCCTTGCCGATACCCCCGAAGATGCCGTAAATGCGGCACTCGACATGCGGTTCATCGGCAAGGGAAAGATGAGAAACGGGAAGGTAGCAAATTATGAAGACAGATTTCAATACGGCGAGGACATGATAGATAGCGGGAAGTGGGGGAGGGAGATCACCGGGGAACTGGGTGAGACCCTGATGATCGAGGGATCAAGGGGGAGAGGGCATGTCCGGGTACTTCCGGCAGGGAGAATCCCGGAAAGTTTTCTCTTCTTCCGAAGCGGGGATATCGTATTTTTTGTTCGTGACCCGGGTGCGAGGTTGAAAGACGAGATAGTCGGACATATCGGGATCATAAAAAAAGAAGAGGAAAGCATTTTTCTGATCCATGCGGGTGGTCAAAAGAACAGGGGAGGCGACGTGAAAAAAGTCCTCTTCAAGGATTATATCGACACGATGCCCTTCATCGGTGTAAGAGTTACCCGGTTCGAGACAGAAAAGTAAGAGACGAATAATTCAGTCGACTTACCGCCGTCGACGGCGGATCCGCCGATTAATTACTTATTCCGTCTTCTCTGGTGCTTTGTCTTTTTCAATAGTTTCCTGTGCTTGTGCTTGCTCATTTTTTTCTTTCGCCATTTTACGACATTACCCATTGCCTCACCTCTTTTCGTAAGAAATTGGAAATTCCGACATCTTTATAGCGCAAGACCGACAACGCCGGTCAGGATAATTTCAGACCTGGAATCTAACCGGGCCGGGAGTGTCTCAGCGGCTGTGTTTCGCCGTGGTTTGCGCTGCTAACTGTTTTTTTTGGTGTTCTTTCGCCTGGTCGATGAAAGCTTCCAACTGGATTTCCGTCGTCAGGGATTCACTCCCATCATACGGGATGTTCAGGCAGGGTATATTGTAATCCCTGTTCAGCCCGCGCATCAAACCATTGACGATCGTTCCGGGCATACATCCAAAAGGCATTGCGTTGACAAGCCCCGATGCCCCCCGGCTGATGAGATCCACGCTCTTGCCTATGCTCAGGACAGCCTCACCCTCAAAGGAGGAATGAATATAGGCGCTTGCCTTCTCAAGTAATTCCTTTGTATCGGGTTCGTGCAGAGTCCTGAGGAATCCTTCGAAATGTCTGGCAAATGAACGCTCGACCCGCTTTTGAAAGAACCTCTTCAACAGAAGATTAATAATACCAGACCAGTCTTTTTTTATCAAGACTCTCCTCAGACCCATCGCATTGATGTAATATATCCACTCTTCCACGGGAGCGAGATATGCCTCTCCGCCAAGCGATTCTATTTTTCTTATAAGATTTTCATTGGAAAACCTGTTGGATCTGACAAAAATTTCACCGACAATTCCGATAAGCGGCTTCTTCTCCGGCGTTCTCCCGATATTTTCGAAATCCCGTCGTATTCTCTTGAGTAGAGGGTCAAGCTTTCCGTCGGTCCCCCTTACCGACTGGTATATCCTTGAGAGGTAGTCGTGATGGAGAGCATCCGCAGTTCCCTTTTCTTCCTCGTAAGGCCTTGTTTCATGAAGACATTTATTGAGGAATTCGATCGCGAGGATACCCCGCCAGGACTTCATCGTAAAATCTCCACCCACGATGCCGAGATGTTCGTAAAAGTTTTCATCCTGGTTCGGAGAGAATATGGGGATGTTTTCGTATCCCAACTCCCTTACCACGCGCCGGTGAAAGACATTGTATTGCCCGAAGCGGCAGGGTCCGGAACCCGAAGGCATAAAGAATGCGGCCCTGCCGGGATCGAACCCGGGTGAGTTTATTTTTTTAACCATGTCCCCGGTCGTCACGGCGCAGGGATAACATTCTTTCCCGGAGACGTATTTTCTTCCGAGGTCTACTGTGTCCTGAGAAGACTCCGGCAGAACTTCCGCCTCGATACCGCAATATTCGAATGCAGCGGCAAGTGCGAAAGAATGGTCGGACATCCGCGGGATGTAAACGGTCCGCCTTTTTAAGTTCTGAGTTTTCTGTTTTAAGTTTTTAGTTTCAGCACGTGGAACTTCGAACTTCGAACTTCGAACTTTATTTTGTATGCTGTCCAAAAAAGCCTCGCACCTGGTGATCGCGCCGGCGTCGGCACTGTGGGCGTCTATCTCCAGATGAAGATAGGGTTTCCCCGACATCTCTTCCTCGAAAAATTTGAGAATGAAGGAGTCGGGCCCGCAGGAGAAATTCCCTATATATACGGCATGCAGAAGTGGATTTGACCTTATGATCCTTGCCGCGCCGAGTATCCTCTGCCCCGCCCTCCAATACATGTTCGGCCAATCTTTGTCGATATCCTCATCCTCAATGGGAAGAAAATCCATGGGCAGGGAGAGGACCCCGAGATCGGCTAGTTTTTGGGGAATATTGAGGTTCATGCCCCGGTCAAAAGAATTGTAAGCCCTGCCAACGATAACAACCATTCTTTCGTCCCGTGAGGAAAGAATTTCCTTGCCCCGCTCGCGGATGGTCCGGGAGAACTCTTCCTGTGCAATCCTTCCTGCCTCCATCGCCCTGGTTATCCGGCTCCCCGGGATGTTGAAAGGTCGAAACACGCGTTTCAATTCTTTCATGAGGAACCTGTTGCCCCGGTTCAGGTCGATCACCGGGGCAAGGAACTTCACACCCTTGAATGCTACCCCTGCGGAATACGGTATCGTCTGAGTATACGGGCAGGCAAATCCCCTTTCAAAGGCGTGGTCAGGATCGTTTAAGTTTACAAAACTCGGTATAAATATAGTTTCGATCCCGGCTTCAAGGAGATGCCTGACATGTCCATGCGCGGTCTTCACTGGAAAACAAGTCTCTGAAAGCACACTCTCAAGGCCCAGGTCTACTATCTTCCTGTCCGTCCGGGGAGAGACCTCCACTTCGAACCCTAGCTCCCATAACAGCGTGGTCCAATAAGGGAGGAAGTCCTGGAAATAAAATATGTTGGGAACGCCGATCCTTAAACGGGAGGTGTCAGGAGTGAGGGGTGAGGAGGCAACGAAGGGCGCGGGTGCTGCGCCCTTACAGGATTCCTTATTCCGACTTGCGACTTCTGACTGTAGGGGTGGGGTCACCCCGCCCCTACTTAGGTGTTTTTTCCAGAGCATCTCGTCTCTGAAAGCGAAGAGATCAGGTATTTCATTCGCTTTTTTCTTTTTCCGGACGTCATATTTTTCGCACCGTCCGCCGTAAAATAGAAAGCCCTTTTCGCCTTCGACCTTGACCCTGTTGATCTCACAGACGTTAGGACAGCCTTTGCATGCGAAGGAAGACTGCTCATAGGGACGCCGGGAGAGTTCGAATCCCTTAAAACTAGTGAGGTGTGAGGTGTGAGGCGAAGGGCGTAAAGGATTTCCATTTTTTGACTCCTCACTCCTTACTTCTGTCTTCTCCCCGATTCTGCCATCGCCCCCCGACCCCTCACCTTCCATATGC
>JBECKU010000114.1:0-21777 GCA_040235385.1 Candidatus Sulfobium sp.
GTCGGCGACCAGTCCCATAATCGAATTGCCGACCGGCACCGTACCGAGAAAAACTAGCGAATATACGCTCATCACCCTGCCTCTCAGTTCATCCGGTACGGAAAGCTGGATGTGGCTGTTTGCGGCCGCGAGATAGCTCATCATGCCCCACCCTCCGGTCATGATCACAACGAGGGAGAGCCAGAAAGAACGGGAGAGTGAAAATATAAAAAGCGCGGAAGAAAAAAAAAGTCCCGCAACCGACATAAATTTCATAGTGTTCCTTATGCTACCCCTTGCAGCGATGGCAACGGCCGCGGTCAACGCCCCGACGCCCGAGGCGGCCATCAGAAAACCTAGGCCCTTTGCACCGGCGTGAAATACCTCACCGGCAAAGACTGGAAGGAGGCTTATATAAGGAAGACCGACAAAACTGAAGATCGCAACGAGCGTTATGACGCTCGTGATCTCCCTGCTGCTCTTCATGAACCCGATCCCCTTCTTCAAATCCGTGATCATCCCTTCGGATTTCATTCGCCTTTCGCCTCTAATCTTCATCATGGAGAGGGCGACGATCACAGCGAGAAAACTGAAGGCGTTGAGGAAGAAACATGCGGGAATTCCCAGGTAGGCGATCAATATTCCAGCTATCGTCGGCCCTATTATCCTCGCTCCGTTAAAGGCAGCGGAGTTCAGGGCAATTGCGTTTACCAGACTCTCCCTGCCGACCATTTCGATGAGAAACGACTGGCGAGTCGGTATATCGAAGGCATTTATGGTCCCAAGGAACGCCGCTAGTATCGCCACCTGCCAGACGGAGATCAGCCCGAGACCCGTGAGTGTCCCCAGCGCCAGGGCAGGAATGATGGAAAGGGCCTGAGTGAGAAGAAGCAGGTTCCTTTTCGGGAACCTGTCGGCGATGACACCGCCGATAAGACTGAAAAGAAGAATCGGCAGGGAGGCCGCAGCCGCGACCAGACCTAGATAAAACGGAGATTTCGTAAGGCTGTAAACAAGCCACCCCTGGGCCACGGACTGCATCCAGGTCCCCGAAAGGGAGATGATCTGGCCGAACCAGAATAGCCTGAATTCCCTGTTACGTAAAGCGGAAAAACTTCCTGAATTGGGCATCCGTATATTTTAACTGAACGGTGTTGAAGAATCACCGTTCATTTGCAAATAGCCGACGTTTATGTATAAACTCTATCATATAATCTGATGAAGAAATACCTCTAAGGGACTGATATTGCGCGAAAACTTCCTCCTGCTAAAAATAACTTTAGTCCGATTGTGTTCGGCCCGTTCAGCGTTGACGCTGTCGCATGTCCGGCTTATATTTTGCTGTACGCTGTTCGTTGCACTTGCCTTTATTTTGACGCCCAGCTGCGCTTCCGGGGAGAAGATTAAGGTCGTCGCGAGCATCGCCCCTCTGGCCGATTTCGCACGGCAAGTCGGGGGGGACAAGGTCTCGGTAGTCCTGCTCCTGCCGCCGGGTGCAAGCCCCCATATTTATGAGCCGACGCCCGGGATCTTCCGGGAAATTTCGTCCTCGAAGGTCTTCATAAAGGTCGGCCACGGATTCGAGTCCTGGGCGGACAGACTTATCGCCGCGGCAAACCCCGGGATTATCACAGTCGACTGTTCCGGGGGTGTCGACCTGCTCGGATTAGGCGGCGGGGACAGAAAGGCAGACACAACTGCTCACAGTGCAGATCCTCACATCTGGCTAGACCCGCTCATCTGCATCACCATCATAGAAAAAATAAGAAAGACTTTATCAGAAATTGATCCCGCCGATGAGTTCCTTTATACAAAGAATGCCGGATCTTATATCGGAAAACTCCGGGCACTCGATAAAGAAATCGAAGAGGCGGTCAGGGATTTCAAGACCAAAAAGTTCGTTACTTTCCATCCCGCCTGGAATTACTTCGCAAGGAGATACGGTCTGAAAGTAATCGGTGTGATCGAGGAAGGTCCGGGAAAGGAACCGACAGCGAAACATCTTGGAAAATTGCTGGATAAGCTGAAGGAGCTGGATACGAAGATCGTTTTTGCCGAACCTCAGTTCAGTCCGCGGACCGCGGAAGCTATCGCAAGGGAAGCGGGTGCGAAGGTGGTCATCCTCGATCCTGTGGGAGGACAAAAGGGAAGAGAAACCTATCTCAAGACAATGCGGTATAATCTCGCGCAAATGAAGGAGGCGATGGAGTGAGCGGTGCCGTCTCGATAGAGGACCTTTCAGTCGTTATCAAGGGAAAAGAGATACTCAAGAATATCAACTTTACCCTTGAAGAGGGCATTTTTCTGGGCATCGTGGGGCCGAACGGAGGGGGGAAAACCACCCTTGTGCGGACCGTCCTCGGTCTTCTCACACCGACAAGGGGGACAATAAGAATCTTCGGACAAAGTCCAAAATCGCTTACCGGAAAAAACTTTTTCGGCTATATGCCTCAACATCACAATATCGACCCTAACTTCCCGGCCCGGGCGATCGATATCGTTCTCATGGGCCGGTACCGGTTCTCCGGGTTTCTTCGATGGCCTGGGAAAAAGGACAGCAAAAAAGCGCTCGAATACCTTTCCATCATGGGAGTGGAGAGGCAGGCATACGAGCAGTACTCCAGGCTCTCAGGGGGACAGCAGCAAAGGGTATCCATTGCCAGGGCGCTCGCCGAAGAGCCGAAGATACTCGTGCTCGATGAGCCGAGCACCGGCATCGACGTCATAGGTCAGGAAGACTTCTACCACCTCCTCAAGGGACTTCAGAAGAGGCTGAAGCTCACCATTCTCATGGTCTCCCATGATGTCGGTACAGTAACGACCTACGTTGATGAAATAGCCTGTCTCAATATAACCCTGCACTATCACGGCAATCCGGTGGGAGCTCTCAACGAAAAGGTCCTCTCGTCTCTTTACGGCAAGGGGGTAGACCTGCTCGTCCATTCCGACGTCTGCGAAAAATGCGAGAGGCTGAGGTAGAGATATGCTCGATGCCCTGAATTCGCCCTTCATGCAGAAAGCCTTTGTCGTAGGTATCATGGTAAGTCTGCTTACCGGCATCATATCCGCTTTCATCGTGCTGAGGAAGATGTCATTCGTTGGCGCGGGCATCTCGCATTCAGCTTTCGGAGGAGTGGCTATCGGGTTTTTCACTGGGTTGAATCCCATTGCCGCCGCTTTAGTCTATTCTATCGCCATTGCCGTCGGAATCGACTTCACTGCGAGACGGGGTCGGGTGTCCGAGGACGTATCGATCGGGATCTTCTATTCGGTCTCGATGGCTCTCGGGGTCGCCCTCATCAGCCTGTCCGGAACTTATAACGTCGACCTCTTCGGATACCTCTTCGGAAATATTCTTGCGATTACGAACAGGGAAATCATCCTCACCCTGGTGATGTCCATCACCGTTGCGGTGATTCTCCTGGCCTATCTGAAAGAACTTTTTCTTATCACGTATAATGAAGAACTGGCACTGGTAAGCGGTGTTCACGTAAAGATGCTGAATATTCTTTTCCTGGTCGCGCTATCCGTTTCAATTGTGATCTCGATACGCATCGTGGGTATTATAATGGTCTCGGCGCTCCTCGTAATCCCCGGGGCTACTGCCCGTCTTTTCGCAAAAGGTCTGCTTTCGATGATCATCCTGTCATGCATTGCCGGAACTGTATCGGTGACAGCAGGCCTTTTCCTGTCCTACGAATTCGATATCGCGCCCGGGGCCGGGATCGTACTGACGGCGGCCGTCATATTCTTCGTCCCCCTCCTTTTGAAAAAAAGGGGTGGGATGTATGATAATGGATAGGGAGGCAAGAAAGTTTCCCTCCTTGAGGGGAGGGATTAAGGGAGAGTGATATTGAGAGGAGAGATGCGATGAGCGAGAGAATCAAGCCTTCACTGAACTTCACCATTATCTGTGATGACATCAGACAGGAGCTGGGAGGGAAGGTCAGCCTTATGGGTCTGTTTGAAAATATATACGCAACGAAATTTCCGGCGGTCCATCCCAGGCTGGCGATCATCTCGGAATGGTGCGACGGTCAGGGAGAGTTCTCCGTAAAGATGAAGTTCCTTTCTTCCGACAGGAAGTCCGTCCTCAGGGAAACCTCATCGCAGATGAAACTGAGCAGCGTGAATATCAAGCACCGAGATGTGTCGGTCCATCTGAACGTAGACTTTAAAGCGCCCGGAACATACTGGATTGAAAACTACCTCGATGATGAAAGGATAAACTCCATCCCACTGAACGTCGTTCAGGTCAAGGGACAGCCCGTCCATTAAAGCTCAGCGGTAACATTCCCGCCCTACCGCCCCTTGAAAGCCCCCCGGATCTGTGCTAAAAGTGAGATAAGGAAAATACCATGGCGTCTCCATCTCCTGTCAAAGCATTGTTTCTCGATATCGGCGGCGTAATGCTTGAAAGCGGCTGGGGCCATGAAAAACGTGAGAAGGCCTCGGAGGCCTTCGGCTTCGACATTGAAGAATTCAACCGTCGCCATCATCTTACTTTCGGTACTTATGAACTCGGAAAGATCGATCTCGATACCTACCTGGACAGGGTGCTCTTTTATCGGGAGCGGTCCTTCTCGCGTGAAGAGTTCAGGGATTTCATGCTTCGGACGAGACACTATCCCGATATGATCGGACTCTTCAGGGGTCTTAAGAAGAAATACGGTCTGAAGATAGGAGCGGTAAGCAACGAAGGGAGGGAACTGACGGTCTACCGGGCAGAAGAGTACGGGCTGGGCGAATTCATCGATTTCTTCATCTCTTCATGCTTCGTTCATTTCCGGAAGCCTGATGAAGATATGTACAGGCTTGCTCTGGATGCCGCACAGGTGCCCCCCGGACAGGTCATCTATATAGATGACAGGGACCTTCTGGTAGAAGTGGCAAGAAACATGGGTATAAGGGGCATCCATCATCATGAGTACGGCTCCACGGTCAGGCAGCTCGAGGAAGCGGGTCTTTACCTGCCGTAAATTCAGACGGTCCTTGTCTTTTCCGGTCTGCCCCCTGTGTATCCACGTGGAAGTTAAGAAAAAGTCTTGGTCCCGACCCTGCATGGTCCTTGAGGATGGACAAGGCTGGGAAAGGCGAGGCTCGGGAAATAGAAAAATAAAGGACCCTCGAAGCGCATAAGAAAAAAGACCCTTTTATTTCCATATAATTACTCAGGCATGATGCGGATCGGCCGCCTTTTTTTTCATTCTCTTCCATCTCCGGTGGATCCAGAGCCACTCATCAGGGTTCTGTCGGATGTACTCTTCGATGCGGCTCGAGAAATTTACAGTGTCGTTGTAAACAGCGGTCTCATAGTCCTCGGATCTGTCCAGTTCGATCTCTGCTCCGATCTCTATAAGATGGCCGCCATCGACCCTCCTTATAAAACCGGGCATGACAGGGGCCCCTGTCTTTCTGGCAATGATCGCCGGCATCTTCGTCGTATAGTCCATCTTCCCCAGGAATTCCGCCATCACTCCCTCGGACCGGACCACACTCTGGTCCATCAGTATCGCAACGACTTCATTGTTCCTGAGACAGGTGAGGATCTGTCTCAGCGCCCCCTTTTTATAAATGACGCCGTTTCCGTATTTTTTTTCTCGTCCATTCGAGAAACCCGTTGAGATAGGGGTTATCCACCGGCCTCGCCACTACATTCATCTTTCCCAGGTTCACTGCGAAAGCAGTCGCGTTTAGCTCCCAGTTCCCGCAGTGTCCGGTGATAAAGATGACACCCGCACCTTTCTCATGGGCTTTTCTGAAATGCTCGATGCCCTTTATCCGCACTTGCCCCAGAACCTTGCCGCCGAGCCCGTAGAAAATCTTTATGACCTCCGCGAAAGACTTCCCCAGATTCATGAAATGTCGTTTGATAATCTCTTCGGGTGAAGCGGAAATTTCGACAGAACCGCGTGAGACGGCATCCCTGAGATTGCCGAGGGCTATTTCTCTCCTGCTCCCCCATGAAAAAAAAAGCAGCCTACCCAGCGACTCCCCCGTCTTCAGAGCGATCTTATAGGGAAGGACTGCGAGGGGGAGCGTAAAAAGAACGACGAAAAGAAACTCCAGCAGCCATTTCACGCGTGTCATTTATCATTTTCTTCTTTCTCTTTCTTTTCATCCGTATCATTTTTTTCGTCCTTCTTCTCTTTCATCGCTGCGGAAAGCTCTTCGAGGCGCTTCGAGACAAGGTAATTTATCGTCCCTTCGGGATAGGTCCCGTCTTCCTCCATTTCTCCTGCGGGCATCCCCGTAAAAATCTCGATTCCCTCCTCGACCCTGTCGATCGGATAAATCGCAAATTTCCCGTCTCTTACTGCGTCGACCACCTCTTTCTTGACCATGAGGTTCTTGAGGTTTTTCCGGGGGATAATGACTCCATGAGAACCGTCAAGGCCCCGTGCCCTGCACAAGTCAAAAAATCCCTCTATTTTTTCGTTAACGCCGCCTATAGGCTGGACGTCTCCGTTCTGGTCCATCGAACCCGTGACGGCGATATACTGTTTAAGAGGGACTCCCGAAAGACTGCTGAGCAGGGCGTACATTTCCGCACAGGTCGCGCTGTCCCCTTCCACCATATCGTAGAGCTGTTCGAACGCTATCACGCCGGAAAAACTCACCGGCTTCTTCTTCGCGTAAGTGCTTCCGATAAAGTGAGTGATGATGAGAATGGCCTTTTCGTGAATCTTTCCGCTCATCTTGGTCTCCCGCTCGATATTGATAACCCCGGATTTTCCCGCATATGTCTTGGCGGTAATACGTGAAGGCTTTCCGAACCGGTAATCTCCCATATCGAGAACGGCAAGCCCGTTCACCTGGCCTATCTTTTCACCATCAGTCGCTATGATCAGAGTACCTTCGACGATCAGCTCCTGAAAACGCTCTTCGATCCTGTTGCTCCTGTAGATCTTTTCCTTCAGCGCCTTCTCGACGTGTTCTTCCCTGACCACCTCGCCCCCGGCCTTTTTAGCCCAGTAGCTTGCCTCTTTTATGAGGTCGGCGATCTCGCTGAACCTCGAAGACAACTTTTCCTGATGCTCGGCCAGCCTCGATCCGTATTCGACGACCTTGGCTACACCCGTCCTGTCGAAGGGAATGGATTTGTCCTGCATACATTTGCTCGCCACGAAAGCGGCGTACCGCTGGATCGTTTCATCCGTCATGTCCATCCTGCTGTCGAAGTCCGCTTTTACCTTGAACAGTTCTTTATACTCCTCGTCCAGATGGTACAGAAGATAATAAAGATAAGGACTCCCGATCAGAATGACCTTTATATTGAGAGGTATGGCTTCCGGCCTCAGAGTCGAAGACGAAATCGGCCGATACTGCTCCCATATATCCTCTATCTTGACCTCCTTGTTCCTGAGTGCCCGCTTGAGCGCATCGTACGAGAACAGGTTCCGAAGAAGATCGAGTGCATTGATGACGATGTAACCACCGTTGGCGGCATGGAGCGAACCGGCTTTGATCATCGAAAAATCGGTCGTCGCTACTCCATACTGGAACTTGTATTCGAGTCTTCCGAACAAATTATAGTAAGTCGGATTGCTTTCGAAGACGCAGGGGGCCCCCTTTGCGTCCTTATTGTTCACAAGGACATTTATGGTGTACCTGGTAAAGTTCGGCTCCTGCTTCTGCATCTTCATGAAGGGGAGTGCGGCCGACTGCTGCTCTTCCTGGCCCTTGAAGTCTTCGAGATGTTCGAGAATGTCCTCCGTCACGCCGGAAAGATAGGACATGATCCGGTCATGGTCCTTATATTTGCTCTTCAAATCGTCCATGTAATGGCCGACGGCGGACATCGCGGCCTCTCTTTCGAGCTTCGAAAGCATATTCTTCACGCCCTTTTCTTTTTCCCGCACTTCCCGGACGATATCATTCAGCCTTTCCTGGAGGCCTTTGCCCATCTCGTCTATCTTTGACTTGGTCGCGTCATCTAATGCCTCGTATTCCTCTTCTGTCAGCGGCTCGCCCCCTTTTTTTATAGGGACGATCATGAGACCCCCCACGGATTTTCTTACTGAAAACCCCTTGCTCTGAGCGTCGTCTTCCAACCCGGAGAACATCTCCTTCTGCTTCTTCTGGAACTCCTCGAGAATCTTGTTTCTCTGTTTTTCATACTCCTTGGATTCGAATATCTTCGGGATCTCGACTTTTAGCACCTTGATAAGTTCCTCCATGTCCTTATGAAAGACGATGCCTTTGCCGGGCTCCAGATATATGGCCAGGGGAATATCAGGGTTATCGAAATTGTATACGTAGCACACATCATTCGGAACAGGTTCTTCTTTGACTTTATCTTTCAGGATAGCTTTTATCGAAGTCGATTTTCCGGTGCCGTTTTCCCCGAGGATGAAGATATTGAACCCCTTGCTGTCAAGGTTCAGTCCGAAATCGATCGCACTCAATGCCCTGTCCTGCCCGATGGTCCCGGCAAATTCAGGAAGTTCGTCCGTGGTATTGAAACTGAACACTTTCGGATCGCAACATTTATAGAGTTCTTCGCTGCTGAGCGGTTTGGGCATCTGCACCTCCGGTAAGATAAATTTTAACCATCACGGTAAAATCATTATAAGTGAAAAGAGGACGATTTTCTACCTCCACCCGTGAAACGCGGGATAAAAAGAGGGGCCTCGCAATAGAACTATTCCACGCATGCCCTCCTGCTGCACAGGGGGACCTCCTCCCCCCTGGGCACGGGGAATATTCAAGGGGGGCGCCGGCACGCTTTAGCTGTCCGCATGCGGGAAAAGGTCTGGATTAACGCTTCTTCCTCGCCGCGAGTTTATTCAGGGCGTTAATATAAGCCTTGCCCGCAGCGATAATAATGTTCGTGTCCGCGCCGTGACCCCGGACCGTCATGCCCTCTTCCTCGATGGTCACGGTAACCTCGCCGAGAGCGTCCGTACCTCCCGTAATGCTTTTGACCTCAAACTTCTGCAGAATACTCCGGGTACCGGTCACGGCAGCGATGGCACGATACGTCGCGTCAACCGGACCATCCCCGTGCTCGACACGGTCCATCACCTCATCGCCGACCTTCACCCTGACCGCGGCAAAGGGCTTCTGGTCGATCCCGCCCGAGGTGTGCATGTCCACGAGGTTATAAATCTCGGGGGCCTTGGAAATTTCTTCTGAGATCAGGGTCTCGATATCCTCGTCAAAGATATATTTCTTCTGGTCGGCGAGCCTCTTGAATTTCTCGAAGGCGATCTCCACATCTTCCTGGGAGAGATCGAAGCCCAATTCCTTGATCCGGGTCCGGAAGGCATGCCTTCCGGAATGTTTCCCCATGACGAGTTCGGTCTGTTTCAGCCCGACATCTTCCGGAGTAATGATCTCGTAGGTCAGCTTCTCTTTGAGTAATCCGTCCTGGTGAATACCCGATTCATGCGCAAAGGCGTTGGCGCCGACAACCGCCTTATTCGGCTGTACCGGGATGCCGGTGATTCTCGTCAGTAGTCTGCTGGTGCGGGTAATTTCTTTCGTGTTGACGTTGGTCCTCGCCTGATAATAGTCTTTTCTGACGGCGAGGTTCATCACGATCTCCTCCATTGAGCAGTTGCCGGCACGCTCTCCGATTCCGTTCACAGTGCACTCCACCTGCCCGGCGCCGTTGAGGACGGCCGCAAGCGAGTTCGCTACCGCAAGACCCAGGTCGTTATGGCAGTGGACCGCGATAACCGCCCGGTCGCCGATACGTTCCTTGATAGTCCCGATAAGGGACCCGAATTCCTCCGGAGCGATATATCCAACCGTATCAGGTATATTTACCGTCGATGCGCCTGCATCTATGACCGCCTCAACAACATCGAGAAGATAGGGGACCTCCGTCCTGGTGGCATCCATGGGCGAAAACTCCACGTCCTCTGCAAGGCCCCTCGCAAACCGCACCATATCAACGGAGCGGCGCAAAGCTTCGCTCCGGCTGACCCTGAACTGGTACTTGAGGTGGATGTCCGAAGTGGAATGGAACGTATGAATCCTGTGCAGCGGCGCGTCTTTGACGGCCTCCCATGCCCGTCTGATATCTTCCTCCTTTGCACGGGCCAGGCCCGCAACTGTAACGCCCTCCACCTCATTCGCGATTCTCTTCACTGCTTCGAAATCCCCCGGGGATGCGATCGGGAAGCCCGCTTCTATGATATCCACCCCCAGTTTCGCCAGTTGCTTTGCGATCTGGATCTTTTCCTCGACGTTCATCGAAGCCCCGGGAGACTGTTCTCCGTCCCTCAGGGTCGTATCAAAAATCTTTATAGTTCTCATCGATCTACCTCACACCCTGTTTCTTCTTCCTGTAAAACAGGTAAATATTCTCAATTATCCCCCATGAGAGATATACCATCGCAATAATGAAAAGGGCGACCGGGGGATGGATCACAATAATCGCAAAAGCCATAACGATTGCGACCAGGATCCAGAAAGGTTTTCTCTTCCCGAAATCGATCTCCTTCAGCCCATGAAATTTCATCGTACTCACCATCAGGATGGCGAGGGAAGCGGTCAGGAGCAAAATGAAGACGTTCTGTTCAGGGAGGCCGTCCCATATCTGATAATAAAAAATGACGAGGGTGGCAAGCACCGTCGCAGCTCCAGGAATGGGCATACCGGTAAAAGCCTTGGACTCCGTTGAACCCATCTGCACGTTATACCTGGCAAGTCTCAGGGCGCCGCAGGCGGTAAACAGAAACGCGACCGCAAACCCGATCCTTCCAAACGGCGCGACCGCCCATTTATATACCATCACCGAGGGGGCAACGCCGAAAGCGACCAGATCGGAGAGGGAATCCAGTTCTATACCGAACCTGGTAGTACTGTGCGTGAGCCTTGCGACCCACCCGTCCAGGCCGTCGAAAACGTCTGCGATCAGTATGGCCCAGGCGGCATGCACATAATTGCCCTTGAGAGATGACAGAATTGAAAAGAAGCCGAAAAACATGCCGCAGAGGGTAAGGCTGTTCGGAAGTATGTAAATGCCCTTTTTCATTATGTAATTATACTGGAAAACAGAGAGATTTTCCCTGGGACCGGGATGACAGCGCCGAAATCACATAAAAATCCGCCATGCTGTCCCCTCACTACGACAGCGACGGTTTGTCCTATTCGGTAAATACCGCGAGTATTGTTTCTCCCGCCTTTACCTTGTCATTTAACCCGACCCTGACATCTACAGATTCCGGTAGGTATGTATCTACTCTCGAGCTGAACTTGATTATACCGTATCTCTCCCCGCGTTTCAGGACATCGCCTTTCCTTTTCCGGCATACGGCGCGCCGTGCGAGGAATCCCGCGACCTGGCGTACAAGGATATCACCGTACCGCGTCTCGAGCACCATTTCGATGTTCTCGTTTATGAGCGAGGCTTCTTCCTTATACGCAGCCAGAAAACCTCCTTTGTTGTGCTTGATTTCCTTGACTTTCCCGCCGCAGGGGGCCCGGTTGACATGTACGTCCGAAGGGGACATGAAGATACTGATCTCCTTCATGCCGGTCTTAAGATGAGCCGGTTCGAAGACTTCGCGAATAAGGACGATCTTTCCATCGGCCGGCGCTACAAAAACGTTTTCTCCCGGCGGGACCTTTCTCTCCGGATCTCTGAAGAAGAAAACCATGAACAGTGCCAGTAGTAAGAGAGGCACCCCGAAGACCAGCCCCCCATAGGCAAGGGCGGCCGCAGAGAGAGCTCCGGATACAATGATAAATGGATAGCCCTCTGGAGCAAGTCTGATCATAATATTTTCAGGCGATAGTCCGGCGACAAGTCATAACAGGTCACATCCGTCAGGAGAGACTCCCGCCCCCGGCTCTTCAGGCCTTCGATTTATCGACGAGTTTCCCCTTCTTGAGCCACGGCATCATCGCCCTGAGCTTTGCCCCGACCTCTTCAATCCGGTGCTTCTCGCCCTTTTTTGTTAATGCGTTGAACACAGGTTTGTTCGCCCTGCACTCAAGCATCCACTCCCTGGCAAAGACACCGTCCTGGATCTCTCCAAGGATTTTCTGCATCTCTTTCTTAGTCTCGTCAGTAATTATCCTGGGTCCCCTGGTAAGATCTCCGAACTGCGCGGTATTGCTGATAGAATAACGCATATTCGATATGCCGCCCTCGTAAATCAGGTCAACAATGAGTTTCACCTCATGGAGACATTCGAAATATGCCATCTCCGGAGCATATCCCGCTTCGACGAGGGTCTCAAAGCCGGCTTGTATAAGAGAGGTAAGTCCTCCGCATAAAACCACCTGCTCCCCAAAGAGATCGGTCTCAGTCTCTTCCCTGAACGTCGTCTCGATAATCCCGGCCCTTCCCCCTCCGATTGCCGACGCATAAGCCAGCGCTATATCTTTCGTATTTCCGGAAGGGTCCTGCTCCACGGCGATAAGACATGGCACGCCGCTGCCTTTTACGTATTCCGACCTGACAAGGTGGCCGGGGCCTTTGGGGGCCGCCATAAAAACATTAGCGTCATCCGGAGGGACGATTTGCCCGAAGTGGATATTGAACCCGTGGGCAAACGCAAGATGCACCCCTTTCTTCATATTAGGTGCGATTTCCGCTCTATATATATCGGCCTGATATTCATCCGGCAGGAGGACCATGATCACATCCGCCGCTTTTGCGGCATCCGACGGTGTCATAACCTTGAATCCGGCTTTTTTCGCTTTGTCCCAGCTCGGGCCTTTCCTGATCCCGACGATCACATCCATACCGCTTTCCTTGAGGTTGTTCGCATGGGCATGACCCTGACTACCATAGCCCATTACAACTATCTTCTTCTTTTTCAATAATCTCAGATCCGCGTCTTTATCGTAATAAACCTTGATCATAACCGCCTCCTGAATAGAGATATTCGTGAAAACAGAGTGTATTATATTACAAACGGTGGGATTTTTCTATTAACTTTAAAAAGCGGTCTCGCGCAGAGAACGGGTTTTCTCGAAACCCTGTGAGATCGAAGAACTGAGCGTCGTCCTGCATGAAGTACTGAAGAAAAGGGATTGAGGACCCCATTAAATTTCCGGCTAATATTTCAGTTAGCACCCGGCGTTTATGATAAAATCATCCATGCTCTATGTCGATGTGCTGTTCCCGCGTGCGCTGCGTCCTCTGACCTACAGGTGCTCACTGGAAACTGCGAAAACAGCGAAGCCCGGCATGATCGTTTCCGCCCCCCTGAAGACGAGTCTGACAAGGGGGTTGATTATCAAAACAAATGCCTCTCCGCCTCACGGTCCCGCCAAAGAGATATCGGAAATCCACGGGACTGAGCCTGTAATCAGCGACAGAATGTTGGACCTGATCCGGTGGATGTCCGACTATTACCTAACCCCGGCGGGTATCGTTCTGAAGCAGACGCTGCCGGGAGAATTATTCGCCGGAACAAAGGAAAGAAAGAGAAGAACCGCCGCTTCCTCCCCGTCCGTGCTTGAGCCGGTGGAGATATCCCCTAATGAGATTTCAGCGCTTACCCGTTCCGTGAACTCGGGGAAATTCAATGCCTTTCTCATTCAGGCGCCGTCGTCCACCCATGAGTTTTCCCTGGTCATGAGTCTTGTTCCACGGATGACGAAAGTGATCGTGCTCCTGCCCGAGGTCGCCCTCGCAGACCTCCTTTTCTCTCTCCTTGAAAAAGCTGCGGGGGAGCGTGTCTGTCTTCTCCACGGAGACCTCTCGAAGGGAAAGAGAACCAGTTCCATCGAAGGGATCATTTCGGGCAGATGCGATATCGTCGTCGGGACCAGATCGGCTCTTTTCGCACCGATGAAGGAAGTTTCCGCGATCTTCGTACTCAACGAGCACAGCACATCGTACAAACTGGAAGAAGGGGTCCGTTACAGCATAAGAGATGTCGCTGTCATGCGGGGGTTTATCGAGAAATCGACAGTTGTTCTTTCTTCCGTCACCCCGTCGCTGGATTCATACTTCAATACCTTATCCAAAAAGTACAGGCTCCTCACGCCGGGACCGACAATACATCCTAAAGTACAAATAGTAGACATGCGATTCTGCAAGAAGACGAAGCCCAATTTATCGAAGGTGGTCTATGAGATATCGCGAAAGAGGATCGAATCGGGAAGAAAGATCATGTTCGTCATCAACAGGCGGGGATATTCTACGCTTGTCTGCGGGGAATGCGGACGCCCTGAAAATTGTCCCGGCTGCGGCATACCTCTGGTAATGCATAAAGACATTCGGGCACTGAAGTGCCATTATTGTGGGATTGCGAAGGACCTGCCCGATAAATGCAGCAGTTGCGGAAGTACCAGGCTCGAACTTACGGGAGGAGGGACCCAGCGGGTCGAGGAGGAGATCGGCGAACTCCTCAGGACGGAAACCATCCGCTTCGACAGCGACAAGGTCAGGGGCAGTTCCGCCACCGAAGAATTACTCAGGACCATCGCCGGAGATTCGGCTAAAATCCTCGTCGGAACTAAAATGATGACCAGGAGAATCGGAATGAAGGAGAAGTTTTCGATGGTGGCTGTCCTCAATATCGATTCGTCGCTGAACTTTCCGGATTTCAGGACGGCTGAGAAAACATACGGGGAATTAACCGCCCTTATGGAACTTCTTGAACCCGGGGGAGATGTTCTGGTCCAGACACGGTTCCCGGAGAACTCCGTCTTTCGCCATCTCAAGAATAACGATTACGCTTCGTTCGTCAGGGACGAGTTGGCACAGAGAAAAGCTCTTCTCTATCCGCCTTATTCCAGGCTGCTCGCTCTCACCTTCTCGGGGGAAAAGGTGAATGAACCGAAGATCCTGAAAGGCCTGAAGGACTGCGACCCCTCTGTTGAGATATTGGGACCGGCCGCGACGAAAAATAAAAAAGGAAAAGAAGTCTATTCCGTCCTGCTCAAATCGTCCGACAGGTCGGCGCTCAGGAAAACCGCAAAAAATATCCTGGATACGTACAAGAATGAAAAAGGAATTGTAGTCACGGTTGACGTTGACCCGGTTTAAAGTCCGCTAAACCCGGTTGGATTCAGCTTGTTTTTCTGCCTATCGCCCATCGCCTATAGTCTTTTTTTCGTCGGATTCTTTCTTCACCATCTCGGTCCGCAATGCATTAAAAACCGCTTCGACTTGCCGGAGGGTTTCCTCCTTCGTCCCGCTATTGTCGATGCTGTAATCCGACCGGCTGATCTTCTCCCCGACCGGCAACTGGGCACGGATCCGCACCGTGGCCTCTTCCCGGGATATCCCGCTTCTCATTAATCTTTCCAGTGCCTTCTCTTCGGTTGTATGGACGGTTATGGTCTTTTGAAAATCATCCTGGTATCCGCCCTCGAAGAGCAGAGGGACTTCGACGATCACAACCCGGTTTTTGTCATTTATCCCTGAGATAAAATCCCCGATCTTTTCGAAGACCAGGGGATGAAGCAGGGATTCCAGTCTCCGACGCTTAATCCGGTCGGCAAAGATCTTCCCGGCAACCGCCTTCTTGTCCAGTCTCCCGTCCGGCCGGACCACTTCATTACCGAGCAGGTCCCGGACCTTCTCGACCACTTCTTTTTCGGTCAGAAGCGACCCGACGATCCTGTCGCTTTCCAGTGTCACCGCCCCAAGGCTTCTGAACAGGGAAAGAACATAACTCTTTCCCATTCCATAATTTCCGGTAAGACCTGCTAATAGCATGGTCTTATTATATACTTTTCTCTTTGGAATCCCTTCTCTTTGCCCGGGGGACACCCTCAAAGTGCAAGGTCTTGTCAAGCCGGAATAATTACATCGCCCAGCGACAGGCCCCCGGGAATTGACGAATTTTCAGGGCCTGATGTATATTAAAAGTTGAGATTTTTATGGAGGTGTAACTTATGCCTATTTATGAATATAGATGTTCCGGATGCGGAAAACACCACGAAATTATGCAGAGGATTACTGAAAAACCCCTGACGACCTGTCCGGATTGCGGCGGTGAGATGAAAAAAATGATCTCGAATACGTCCTTCGTCCTGAAGGGAACGGGATGGTATATCACCGATTACGCCAGAGACAAAAAGAAAGAGCCGGTCCTGAAAGGTACAACTCCTGACAAGTCCTCCGAATCTAAAACCGAACAGAAGAGCGAAACCGCAGCGGAGAAAAAAACCGGGACAAAGGAAGCAGCGGTCTCCTGAGGTGTCTTATCCTCACATTCATGTTCCCTTTCATAAGGTGCGGGAACATCTCGATTTTATTCTGAAAAAGAGGCTCAACCTCGAAATATACGTACCTTCGGCTGTCCTCGATTCTGTCTCCGGGGAAGAGGTATTACTTCTTAAAGAAGAGCTGTCCCACTCGCCTTCGCTCTCTCTGCATGCCCCTTTCATGGACCTCTCCCCGGGTGCGGTGGATTCAAAGATACGCGATGTCACCATGGAGCGGTTCTTTCACGTACTCTCTCTGTCCGAAGTGTTGAAGCCGAAAGTAGTCGTCTTTCATTCGGGGTACGAGAAATGGAAGTATGCCCTCAACATTGACCTCTGGCTCGAAAAGAGTCTCATGACCTGGAAGCCCATCAATGACAGGGCTGCCGATATGGGCATACAGGTCGCTATAGAAAATATCTTCGAGGATGAGCCCTTAAACCTGAAGATATTAATGGAGCACATGGATTCGCCGAATTTCGGCATCTGTTTCGATACCGGTCACTTCAATCTTTTCTCAAAGAAACCGCTCGAACACTGGATGGAGGCCCTCAACCCCTACATCCTGGAACTGCACCTTCACGACAATGACAGGAGTTCGGACCAACATCTTCCACCCGGTGAGGGCAATTTCGATTTTGATACGTTTTTTCGCCTTCTTAAAAACAAAGATTGCATTCGCACCATTGAATCGCATTCCCCCGATCATGTGATGAAAAGCATGGAGTATCTCCGGTCCCGATAAAGCGGTTAACTGCAAAGACGTGGGGATGCAGAAAAAAAAGCATCTTCAAAGTCAATAAGTCAAAAATGCAGAGGTCGGAATGATGCATTCTTCATTCTGCATTCTGCGTTGAAAGCGTCCGGGCATCTTCGTAATCACCGAGTGTGTCTTCTATATACAGCATTTTTACCAGTACCATCCCGACGGCAGCGAGCGGTGTAGCGAGCGCGAGCCCCAGCAGACCCGTGGAATAACCGAGCGCTATCTGGACGGTGATAATAATCGCGGGAGGAAGGAAGACCTGGCGCTGCTGTACGAGAGGACTCAACAGGTAGGCTTCCAGCGCATGGATAAAGAGATATAGTCCGATGACGTACAGGGCCATATTAGGATGGATAAGCAGTCCGAGCAGGACAGCCGGTACTGCGGATATCACAGCGCCGAGATATGGTATGAAAGTCAGTAGGGTCGCAAGCAGACCGAGGGTCAATGCAAGAGGAACACCTAATATCCACAATCCTGCGCCTGTGAGCAGTCCGACGAGCGTCATGCTGAAAATCCTGCCGATAAGCCATCTGCGGAGTGTGCCCGCGATATTGTCGATAACTTGTCCGGTGCGGTCCCGCTGCCGGGCCGGGACAAGCCGGAGGAACCCCCTGATATAAACACCGGGCTGAAAACAAAGGTAGAGAGATATGAAAAAAAAGATTACCACATCTGTGATTACCCCGAAGGTTACGGAGAAAAAACTTTTCACCTCCAGAAACAGGGTATTCTCTTTCAGGGATTCCCTGAGATTCAGCATCCGGTCCATTATCTCTCCGCCGAGCGGGTTCGCCCGGATCTGGTCCTGCAGGTGCCCCACAGCTTCGGGAAGTTTCATGCTCAGTTCTTCGATTTGAGCACCCACATGGGGGGCGAGGAACCGGATGCAGAGATATGATCCGCCCATCAGTGCCAGGATCACTACGGCCACCGAGACGGAATCGGGCAATTTCGCAAACTTCTTCAGCCGTTCGCTCAGAGCGCGGATAAAAAGTGTCACAAGAACAGCGCCGAAGACAAGGAGAAAGATGTCCGACATTACCCACAGGAGGAGAAAGACCAGGAGACCGCCTGCGGAGATTATCATTGCAATCAGAACCTTGCCCGCGAAGGTTGAGTAATCGCCGGATTCCGGACCCGGTTGTCCGGGCGGACCTTTCTTTTCAGACCGATGGTCAGTCATGTTATCTCCAGAGAAGGCCGATTAGCGCGTCTCTTATCACATTCTATACTATTTGACGGAAAGCTTGAACCGCTATGGCCCTGTGTCCCTTACAGGACAATCGCCCCGAAAAATGCAGGTATTCTCAAAGATTTCTTTAACAAGATGAAAAATTGAGATTATTCTTCAGTGTATCGCAGATAAACATGTTCATAATTCTGTTCGACGAAGGTGCGTTAAGGTATAGAAAAAGAAATCTTTTCACAACATCATCGTTCTCCTTTCTCACTTTTTGGGGTCAATAAAAGCGCCGGCGATTACGGCAGAGGAGAAACGGTTTGATTTTGCTCCTACCCGTGATACAGTTGAAGTAGTCCTGATCCGAAGGAGAGAGAAGCATATTTTCATCGTTATGGAGCGGGAAAAGAAAGAACATGCAGGATATGCGCTTCATCTCGAAGGCGATAAAAACGGAGAAGTCACTCTCTCCGTCTCGGGAAAGCTTGTACTGGGCAACCTGAAAAGAGTCATGGAGGACATCCGGTCTTTGCTGGAAGACTTTATTCCCTCTGAGATAACAATTGATCTTGCAGGTCTCGAGTATCTGGACAGTGCAGGGGCCGTAGCCCTCCTTCAAACGGAGAAGAAGGCAAAAGATAAATCCTTACCCTTCAGGTTCATCAATATGGACCCTGCAACAGAGCGGATCATCGGTCTTCTGAAGATAGAGGAGATCTACACGGAACCCCTCGTTTCTTACAGGGCCGCCAAGGGCTTTTTCGAAGAAGTGGGAGAAACCAGCCGGAGCATTTTACGTGACATAAAACAGCTAATAACGTTTCTCGGGGAACTTCTTTTCGTGTTCTGGCATGCGATGAGACACCCCCGGTTCGTGAGGTGGGGCGAGGTCCTTTTCTATATGAAAAGAGCTGGAGTCGACAGCCTTCCGATTGTAGGGTTTGTAAATTTCCTTCTCGGCTTCGTAGTAGCCGTTATGGCGGCGCATCAGCTCGCAAAGTATGAATTCTCGGTCTTCCTCGGATCTCTTGTTGCCATTGCCATGGTGAAGATGTTCGGTCCCCTTATGACGGCGATCCTCCTGGCAGGCAGGACGGGGTCCGCCTTCGCTGCGGAGATCGGGACCATGGTCGTCGATGAGGAGGTGAACGCCCTGATTTCGATGGGATTCGACCCCGCCGGTTTTCTGACTTTTCCAAAGATCGTGGCTACGGTGTTCGTATTGCCCCTGCTCGTTCTCTATGCGGATTTAGCCGGGGTGCTGGGGGGACTCGTAATTGCCAGGGCCGACATGGACATGGCGGCCTACACTTATTTCAGTGAGATGCCGACGAGCATCAGCCTTTTCGACCTCCTGTGGAGTTTGCTTAAGACGGTAGTCTTCGCGGTGATCATCAGCGGAGTGGGCTGTCAAAGGGGATTCAGTGTTAGAGGAGGAGCTGAAGCGGTGGGTAAGAGGACCACCTCCGCCGCAGTCACCTCTATTTTTCTGATAATCCTGGTCGACACCGCGTTTGCCCTCGTCGTCAGATACATAAGATGATCCAAAAAAAAGAAGGCCAGGAGAAGATGGAAACACCAACCCGGCAAATAAGGCAGAACCGAGGTACCGGCGAAGAGCAGGCAGGGGGAGAACCGATCATCACGGTGAAGGGACTTGCTGCTGGCTATGGAAAGGATACGGTCATAGAGAATGTTTCATTCGAGGTACGGAGAGGAGAAATATTCGTTATTCTGGGGGTCAGCGGGTGCGGCAAATCGACTCTTCTCAAAAATATGATGGGTCTCTACAGACCCCTTGCGGGAAAGGTAATTATCGGTGGAGTCGACATCAACGCGGCGGGCAAGGAAGAGATTAAAAAAATTCGATTGAACATGGGTGTTCTTTTCCAGTCAGCCGCACTTTTCGGTTCGATGACTATCGGGGAAAACATTTCACTCGTACTCAAAGAATACTTGGACCTTCCGGATGAAACAATTGACCTTATCGTAAGGATGAAACTGGCCATGGTCGACCTCGCCGGCTACGGAAACCACCTGCCTTCCGAGATATCCGGGGGCATGAAAATCCGTGCCGGTTTTGCAAGGGCAATGGCGCTCGATCCCTCGGTATTGTTTCTCGACGAGCCTTCAGCGGGTCTCGATCCTGTCACCGCCGCTGAAATCGATATTCTGATCAAGAGCATAAATGCAGGCATGGGCACAACCATGGTGATCATTACCCAGGAACTCGAATCGATCTTCAACATAGCGACAAGAGGGATACTGCTGGACAAGGGCGAAAAGGGCATTATTGCAGAAGGGGACCCCAGGGAGCTGAAGGAGAACTCCAGCGATCCGCGAGTCACAAGCTTTTTTAACCGGAAGCCCATGGGACAGAAAAAGGTCGGGACCTGACATGGCAAAAAATGTCTCGAATTTCACGCTCGGACTTTTTGTCGTTATCGGTCTTATCATCGGCCTTGCAGCGGTCGTCTGGCTCGGGGCTTCGAGGTATTTCAAGACAGGCTCAACTTACGTCACCTTCTTCGATGAATCGGTCCAGGGACTTGAGGTGGACTCCTCCGTCAAGTACCGGGGTGTTGATGTCGGAAGGGTGAAGAAGATCGAGGTGGCTCCAGACCACAGGCTGATAGAAGTTGTCATGACCATATATAAAAAAAACATCGTGAGACCGGACACGATTGCTCAAAACAGTCTTACCGGTCTTTCCGGCACATCTTTCGTCAGCCTTTCACCCGGAAAGCCTGAGGACCTTGCGAATGCGCCAAGGATAGATTTCCCGGTCCGCTATCCGGTAATACCTTCGAAGCCTTCGCAATTCAAGCAGATCGTCTCCGAAACCGAAGATGCCGTCGAAAATCTGAAGCAGTTCGATTTCAAAGGGCTCTCCGGCCAGTTGAAATCCGCTACAAAATCTCTCGAAGATCTTTTATCAGACCCCCGCCTGGAACGCATCATCGCCCATCTTGAGTCCGCGTCCTCCCGGATCGACAGTACATCGCAAAGGATAGACGAAATGGTCTCCCGGGGTGAAGTGGAAGATATCCTCCGGGAGGCTAAGCTGGCGCTTGCGGACATCCGGGATCTCGTCTCCGGGACACAGGCTGAAATAGAAGCGATGGACCTCCCGGGTACGACAAGGAATGCAGACCGTCTGATGGATGGTCTCGATCTGAGAACGCGGAGGATTACGGAGGATATAAAGTCTGCACTGGAAAGTCTGGAGGAAACCTCCGGTTCGCTGGACAAGCTCATCGGAAGGCTGAATGCGAATCCTTCGGACATTATCTGCAGTGAGCCCCTTCCTGAGAGGTCGTCCGATTAATTAAGGTGAGGTAAAAATATGAAAAAAAACAACAGGAAAAGACTGAAGGACTTTCGTCTTACGGGATGTGTAAGAACTGCGGGGCTTTTCCTTTTCGGACTCGTTCTTTCCTCATGCATATGTGGAGGCGGACCGCCTAAGGCCACGTTACAATACGCCATTGACTATCCGCCGCCTTCTTTTTCCGGCCTTTCCGGTCTCCAGGCTGATATCGGGGTTTCGCGTTTCTCGATAGCCAGGGCGTACAGGGGTCATGAAATGGTCTACAGTCCGAAACCTTACAGGGAGGACGCCTACAACTATGCAAGGTGGGTCGCCGGTCCCTCTGACATGATAGCAGATCATTTGCTCAGGGACCTGAGGGCATCCGGCCTCTTTGTAGCGGTGTTCTCA
>JBECKU010000135.1:0-9380 GCA_040235385.1 Candidatus Sulfobium sp.
CTGAAATCGGAGATCCGAAAGCGATCGAACCCCTGGCGAACCAGAATTTCGAGAACGAAGTCATCCAAAAGCAGGTGGAAGAGACAATAAAGACGCTTCACAAAAAGAATTTTACGAGGGAATGCCCATACTGCGCCGAGATTATCAAGGTCCGGGCAAAAATCTGTAAGCACTGCGGGAAAGATCTGCAGGCCTGAGAAATAAGCCCATTGGAGCAACAAAAAAGCCGCGGTGATCGCGGCTTTTTTGTTGCTCCGCGACCTTAGTGCTTTAATGCATTGAGTTAAACCATCCGGGGTGTATCATCATTAAATCCGCCTATTGAACTGTAGACGACAGTGCAATTCCTGCCTGACCTCTTGCCTTCATACATCGCGCTGTCAGCATTCTTGATCAAGTCCTCCGGTTTTGTTACCCCCGCAAAGGGAAAAGCTGCGACACCCATGCTGACAGTGATTTTCTTACTTCCTAAGCCGCAATCCAGATCCGCCAATGCCCGTTGAATTCTTTCAGCCTCTCTCAGGGCGCCCTCTTCATCCGTAACCGGAAGCAGCAGAAGAAATTCTTCGCCGCCATATCGGACGATAACGTCAGATACCCGGATGGTTGTCCGAAGAAAATCGGCAAGTATTTTCAATACGTAATCACCCTTTTCGTGGCCGAATTTATCATTGATGTCCTTGAAGTAATCTATATCAAAGAGAATGCATGCCAGTGGCATCCCATGACGCCGGGCCAGTCCGAATTCCTCTTTGAGCCGCTTGGTAAGGAATCGTCTGTTATAGAGACCTGTCAGGTCATCGATAATCGCCTTGTGCTCGTAGTCTTTATACAAGGTTTCCATATTTTCCTCCCGGGAGATAGTCCTGATTGCCTCCGCCGCTATGCTCGCCAGCATTTCTGCGACCTTTATCTCCTGGTCAGTGAACGACCTCTTTGTCTGTGTTCTGAGATGGAGAGTGCCGACCACCTTGTCTCTGGACACTATGGGAAAGACGATAATGTCTTTTATGTCGATCTTTTTCAGCCACTGGCGTGCCGGTTTCAAAAGAGGGCTGTCGACTGCGTTTTTCAAAACGACCGGCATTCCCGTGACATACGCCTCTTTGATTTCGGGGTGCTTGTTCAGATCGATGGGAAGGTTGGTCAGAGAAGGATCTTCAGATGTCGAGAGGACAAGCGCTCTCTCACCCCTCTCATCCACACTTATCACAGAACAACGCTTTGCATTGAAATATTTCCCTATCTTCTCCGCAAGAATTTTAAGAACCTGCCGCCTGGATTTAGAGGAAAGGAGGGCTCTGGTGGTGTCCACCACGAAGGCGACTGCATCAGAACCGTCCGTGTCGGTGCAAAACAGCTTAAGAAGTGCGCTCTTCCCAATCATTCCTGAGAATTTTCCATTTTCGGTTACCAGGATGCCCGTTCTGAACCCTATAACCAGGGCATTCTGTATTTCGGAGAGCAACACTTCTCCATCGACTATCAAGGGTTTTCTGATCATGGCTTCCCCGGCGGTCATTAAATGAAAATTGCCGTTCGACGTGATTATCTTCAGAATTTGGCGTTCGGTGATGAGACCGGCAATTTCCCGAGTTTGGGTCAGAACGGGAATGCACTCAACAGCATCTTGTGTAAACGCACGGACTACCTCCGGAAGCGGTGTATCCGGCCGGACCGTTGATACCGGGGCAGTCACTAAATCTTTCGCTTTCAATGCCATGATTCATATTTATCACCTTGGAAAGAAGCAGTCAACCCTTAAACTGACAGTGTCTCACATCGAAAGGAGTAGAATGTGATATATTATTAAAGATTCCAATAAGATTAAATCGATGATTGAAAACGATAAGAAAAAAATAAAGAGTATAGTCATCAAGAACTACTCCGCGGTAGCATCCAACGGCATTTCCTGTCTTCCGTCAACAAGCTGTTGCTCCCCGGGTGCCGGTGCGTCAAGTCTTCTCGAGACGGGAAAGCGGCTCGGATATTCGGAAGAAGAACTGAAATTCGGACTGGGTGAGGCGAACCTCGGTCTTGGTTGCGGAAACCCATATGCCATCGCTGACCTCAAGGAAGGAGAATCAGTTCTCGACCTCGGCAGTGGAGCCGGCTTTGATGCATTTCTTTCAGCCATGAAGGTAGGGGATGACGGATTCGTGATCGGGGTGGATATGACACCTGAGATGGTGAAAAAGGCTGAAGAAAATGCCGTTAAGCTCGACGTGAAAAACGTTGAGTTCAGGCTTGGTGAAATAGAACATCTTCCCGCCGCCGACTCTTCCATTGATGTAATAATATCGAATTGCGTCATCAATCTCTCTCCTGACAAGCAGGCGGTCTTTCAGGAGGCCTTCAGGGTATTGAAACCCGGAGGACGGTTGGCGATCTCGGATGTACTAAAGAAAGGCGAATTCTCCGAAAAGATCCTGAAGAATGAAAATGCCTACAGCGGGTGAATAACCGGCTCGGTTCCCGTGAAGGAACTGAAGATAATTCTCGAAAAGGCCGGCTTCACGGATATGGAGATACTGGATAAAGACAACAGCGATGAGATAATTAAGAGCTGGAACTTCGGTGAAGACGTCGAAAAGATGGTCTTCGCGGCATATATCAAAGCAAAGAAACCACAGTCTCGTAATACTTAGCAGGATTCGTTCATTTCCACTTGTCTTCGCGCTCTTGTATATATTTCAGGACGTCCGGGCGACTTGTAATATTTTCAATGAAAGGCTCCCAGTTCCAGGTATATTGGTCTTCATTAGGACGAAGTGCATAACCAACGAGATATACATTACCCCCTTCACAAACGAAATCCAAAGTTATCGGGTCGCGGGAACGCACTGTTTGTCTGTATCCGCCGAAAAAGAATTCAGCATCAATACTGACCTCAAGAGGATGTTTGCCCGGCAGCAATTCTACGGTCTCGGACGGATCTATCATGACATGCTGTCCGTCAATCCTTATTATGCTTATTCCTCCTTTTTGTGAGCTCTCCGGTGTAATTATACAAATTTCTTTTATCTGTAACGGTGGTCCTGTGTACATCCTCCCCCGATGCAATATCGGACTGCATGCGTAAGGCAGTAGTATCAGGACGGTCGTAATCACCAATTTCAGGAGGGGTTTTTCAGTTATTTCCTTCGGGAAAATTCTGCAGTACATTCTGGAGATCCTCCTTATATGACATGACACATAATCCCGTCAAAAAAAGACATCAAACGAAGACTTATTGCAATTCATGAGATTATTGATGGCAGTTGAAATATACAATTCCTGGAAAAAATTTTTCAAGAGTGAACTGACGTGTTCACGGCGGGTTACACCACCAAAGAACTAACGGCAGAACTACGGTTTTTTCCTGGGAGCATATAAGGGAGAGACAGCTGGCGTACCGAAGATCGGAAGGGACCCTGTGCTGTCAGAGTGATGGTAGCTGTGCGTCGATAGAGAGAAACCGGATGATTAGAGAGGAATTCCTTAAATGTTAAGAGGGTACGGAAGAACGGAAGGATCTAATTGCTGAAAGCCCGTAATAACGAAACGAGACAATCACTCTTGTCCGAATTTATTGGTGTTCCACGGTGAAGATTATGCCTGAGAATTCAGGGAAGAACTCTTATGTGTATTGTATGGAAACTTCGTAAACAATGGTCGAGTGGTCGGCAGATAGGGAATTGCCTTCACAGCTGACATTTCCTCTTGCAGTCTCTTTACGGTTTCTGATCATCCCCGAGATGACCTGAGTGAGATCAAACCCGCCATCGATACATTCCTTGTTCAAACAGTCTATCCTGAACAATGCAGAACTGTCAGGAAAGAAATTAACAACGCGGCATAATGAGTTTTTTATACCCCTCTGATTGTATGTCATCCTGACGACGATTTCTGTAACCTCAGGGAATTGTGCAGCAACGAAGCCCGCATCTAGTTTCCTTTGCTGCCTCTCAATCCTTGCTGTATTTCTTTTGCTGTTCATGCTGTTGTTCATCTTCGCCTCTGATTAGAAAGCCCCTCCCTCTGGAAGGGGCTTTTTTGTTTGATTACAGCTTGACAACATTGATTGCCTTTGGGCCTTTCGGGCCTTTTTCGGTATCAAAGCTGACTTTGTCACCCTCGGCAAGGCTCTTGAAGCCGTTACCCTGGATGGAAGTATGATGTACAAATGCTTCGGTTCCATCATCGTTCGTGATGAATCCGAAACCCTTGCTGTCATTAAACCATTTTACAGTTCCTTGTTCCATTTCTGTTAACCTCCTTTTCTTAAGACTCAAATCTCAGAAGGTCTCGGCAATAAAAAAGACCACAAAGTCAAAAGTCTTGTGGCCTCATAAACGGCAAAAACTTCTAAAACTCTGTCTGTAATATAGCACGCCCGTGCATAATTATTCAAGGAGCAAAATAAGTGGGTTTCTTCGGAATGCCGTAGACTATTTATATATCAATACTGCCCCCTGTCAAGATTCCTGTACTGGATAGCCTCTGATATGTGGTGGGACTGGATATCTTCAGACGCATCAAGGTCCGCGATGGTGCGTGAGAGTTTGAGAATTCTCGTATAGGCCCTTGCCGAAAGGGCTAGTTTCTGCATCGCCGTATCGAGAAGATTCTGCGCATTGTCCTTCGGTTTGCAGTATTTCTTTATATGACGGGTCTTCATCTGTCCGTTCGAATAGATCTTATCGTTCCGGAATCTTTCTAGCTGGATGTCCCGTGCCTTGACGACCCTTTTCCGTATCTTTTCCGATGTCTCTCCCGCATAGTCCGTTGAAAGTTCTTTATATGGCACGGCCGGCACATCGATATGAATATCGATCCTGTCGAGAAGAGGGCCTGATACTCTCCTCCTGTAACGGTATACCTGCCCGGGAGCACATGTACACTGGTGTCTCGGATCGGCAAGATAGCCGCAGGGGCATGGGTTCATCGCGCTGACCAGCATAAAGGATGCCGGGTAGGTCACAGAAGCGATTGCCCTCGATACTGTCACTTCTCCGTTTTCGAGCGGCTGCCTAAGTACCTCCAGAACATTCCTCTTAAACTCCGGGATCTCGTCCAGGAACAACACTCCGTTGTGTGCGAGACTGACTTCTCCGGGCTTGGGATTCTGGCCTCCCCCTATGAGCGCCACGTCGGAGATCGTATGGTGGGGAGACCTGAACGGCCTCGTCGCAAGAAGAGGCTGACCGTTTTTCAGGAGCGCGGCGATGCTGTGTATCCTAGTGGTCTCCAAAGCCTCATCAAAGGTCATATTGGGCAGAATGGAAGGGATTCTCTTCGAGAGCATAGTCTTACCCGATCCTGGCGGCCCGATCATAAGGAGATTGTGTCCCCCGGCGGCAGCGACCTCTATCGCCCTTTTTGCGTGCTCCTGGCCCTTGACTTCAGAAAAATCGTCTTCATATACCGAGAAGGTTTTCATCGTCACGGATATATCTGTCTCATAAGGTAGGGAATTTTCGGCCCCCTTCAGGAAATCGACTACCTGGGGGAGGCTCCTCATGCCGAATACCCGGACCCCGCTGACGACCGCGGCCTCGGCAGCATTTTCGACCGGAAGTATGATTCCCCTCAAGCCGGTATCCCGCACCATCAGCGCCATTGAGAGGGCCCCCCTGATCGGCTTGATCCGTCCGTCAAGGGAGAGTTCTCCGGTAAAGAGATATCCCCCGAACGCCTCAGGCTCTATCAACCCTTCAGATGCGATGATCCCCACCGCTATGGGTAGATCAAAGGCCGATCCCTCTTTTTTCAAATCAGCGGGCGCGAGGTTTACAGTGATCTGCTTCAGAGGAAAATTGAAGCCGATATTTTTGAGCGACGCCCTGACCCTGTCGCGGCTTTCTTTGACCGCAGCATCCGGAAGTCCGACCATCGAAAAATGAGGAAGACCGCGGGAAGAAATGTCAACCTCGACCTCGACTCTGTGGGCCTCGATTCCTATGACGCTCGCGCTCAAAACATTTGAAAGCATAATAATGTCCTCTATAAATATGAGGGCTTTTCGCCCTATTAAACTGAACGTGCGGGAGGTATGATGATCACCCCGCTAAGAATAGCACGGGAAATATCGACTGGGCAAGATCTTTTTTGGGTGGTGATATTCAATGGTTTGCCTCCAGGAGCATGCAATAGCCGGACGGCGATAATAGCAGAGATAAGCGGTGGCCTCTTGACAGCGCTTTACATAGTGTGATAAATGTAAAGCAGAGGAGGAAGATGATGCAGACCGTAAAAATGAGTTCGAAAAACCAGATCGTGCTTCCCAAAGAGGCCCGGGAGGCAATGCAGCTTAAGGGACAGGATGAACTTCTGGTGGTTGTCAAAGGGAATATTACCGTCATTATGCCGAAGCCCGGATCTTATAGAAATGACCTTGCGGGTGCCGGCAAAGGAATATACAAAAAGTCGTACCTCAGGAAGGAGCGCAAATCCTGGTAGATCGCCCGCACGGTGATTTTATTAAGAACCACCGACTGGTATTTCTTGATACGAGTGTTTTCATTTATTTCATTGAACGCCACTCGCGATTTTTTGATATCTGCGAGGAGATCTTCATGGATATGGAAGAGGGTCGAATCGAGGCGTTGACATCCACTTTGACATTGACCGAAATACTCACCCAGCCTTACAGGCTTGGCAAGGAGGAACTGGTCCTTAAGTTTTATTCCCTGTTTACGACATATCCCCATCTGACGTGGGTTCCATTATCTTTGAATATTTCGGACCTCGCAGCTAAAATCCGGGCCGAACATAATCTGAAGACCCCTGACGCCATTCAGATTGCCACAGCCCTTTCAAGTGGTGCCACCGGATTTATATGTAATGACAGGGTTTTTCTGAGGATCAAAGATATCGAGTGCCTGATACTTGGGGACCGGGCATAAATCAGCAGGATTTCTAATCTTCGCTATGTATTTTTTGCGACGGTGGACTCGGTGACACCGATCTGCGCGGCAACCTCGACCTGAAGGAGGCCAAGATCAAGCCGGCGCTTTCGGATATGGTCCCCGATCTTCTTTAGTTCGACAGGATAGCCCTTGGGATACGTCCGGGGCCTCGGAAGTATCAGTCTGTATTGAGGGTACTTTGCAAGAGTGTCCGCACCGTCATGAGTTTACGTCGCTTACAAGCATTAAAGAAATATTAAACAGCGTCAATCGTTTTACTAATTTGCCTCATATTAGTAGTTGTTGACAAAATATAATTACTAATATAAAATAAATTAGTAATTAATCTATGAAATACGTGTAAATATTAATTTGATACTATTTAATGTCAAATTAGTATTTGGAGGTATGTCTTTGAAAATACCTGAAAAACCCCCGGAATGGGAAAAGTTGTTGCGGGAATGTATAAGCCCTGATCTTGCAACAAAAACAATCGATATCGTAAAGAAGGCAAACAGCGAATATCTATATTGGGATGATTTCAAATATGAGCCTATGCCGGAGGGGATCAAACCTGAAGCTGCGTGGGCTATGGTGAAGACATCAAGACTGTTTCAGAGCAGATACATTGCCCTCTCAGATTCGAAAAGAGGACGCTCCTTCAGTTATTGGCTCCCGGATTCCGTGCTCAGAGAGATCCATTACATAGACCAACAAGCAGGCGGCACTATTTTGGTCGAGGACCCTTCTGTCCATTCAGAAGAGAGACAACGATACATGATAAGGTCACTTGTTGAAGAGGCAATTGCTTCCAGCCAGATAGAGGGTGCAGTAACTACCAGGGTTGTCGCTAAGGAGATGCTCAGGACAGGCAGGAAACCAAAGGACCGCTCGGAGCAGATGATATATAATAATTACCTCTCGATGCGGCTGATAAAGAAGCACGTGGCGGAGCCGCTTACGACAGACCTGATTCAGAGAATCCATGCCTCGATGACTAAGGATACACTGGAAGACATCTCATGGGTTGGCAGATTCAGAACGGCCGGTGACGATGAGATTCACGTATTCGACAGCGACGGCAAGATACTTCATGTGCCGCCTAAGGCTGAAGATATCATTGCGTCGATGGAGTTGTTGTGCGACTATGCAAACAGCGACGGCAAGGACGAGTTTGTCCATCCGATCATAAAGGGGATAATAGTGCATTTCTGGATCGCATATGTGCATCCCTTCATGGACGGCAACGGGCGTACCGCGCGAGCGCTCTTCTATTGGTACATGCTCAAACACAAATATTGGCTCTTCGAGTACCTTTCAGTGTCCACGGCTATCCTGAGCGCTCGAGCTCAGTATTACAGGTCCTTTCTTCATTCTGAAATAGATGGTAATGATGCCACATATTTCATTGTCTATAACCTTAAAGCCATACATAAGGCCCTGGAAATACTGAATGCATATATTGAAAGAAAACAGAAAGAAAAGAGGCACGCTTATCGCTTTGCTGAGAAATACCCGACCCTGAATCTGAGGCAGCGTGCTCTTCTAGCCAGCGCACTTGAGAAACCTCATGAGCTGTATACGATTGAGACCCATGCCAATGTGCATGGCGTTACGTATCAGACTGCGCGCACCGATCTACTTGGGCTGAGAGATATGGGATTGCTTGAGATGCGAAAGGAAGGTAAGAAATTTGTATTCTCGCCGGCTGCCGATATGACGATAAAACTGGGTGGCAAAACCGAGGACTGAAAAAACATTAAACTTTTGCGGATGGGGCAAGAGTTTTTTGACTCCAATATTGAAAAAAATGCCACTGCCCGTTTATTATTAGCAAATAATTGCACTCAATTAGAGAGGAGTGTTATGAGAAAAGTTGTTTTTCTGTGCTGTATCCTCCTGCTTTTTTCCTGCGGCAAAAAGGAAGTAAAACCGGAGTCGAGGGAATCCAAGACCGCACAGGAGGCCTTTGCCGTAGCGGAGACAATAAAGGACGCCTTTATCAACAACGATCTGCAGATTATCAGGGAAAATACGATGGGTAACGGCTTTAGCCAGGTTGCAGCGTACCGCAAGGACGCGAAGTCCGTTGAACTTACATTTACTCCCCGGTGGGTGGAAATCGAAAAAGAGGGGCAGGTGACTCTCAATATCCAGTGGAAGAGCCGCTGGATGACTTCGGACAAAACCCTGGAAGACCGCGGGATGACGGTGTTTATGCTCGAAGGCAACCCTTTGAGGCTCAGCAGAATCGTAAGAGCTAACCCGTTCGAATACCCCGGACAATAGCCGGTCCTGTCGTCAACTTTGTAAGACAGAAAAGCTCCGAAACGCAAATTACATTAAGACGCTGATGAAGTCCGCAGCCTGGTCCGCTCCATTGATCTCGGTATGATCTAGCCGGGGAAGAGAGAGCAGCTCATCGAGCCTCGACAACCAGTTTCCGGTCTGAAATTCGGCCGGCGAAATCTCGATGCCCTGAATGCAGTG
>JBECKU010000193.1:0-22920 GCA_040235385.1 Candidatus Sulfobium sp.
CTCAGAGACCGAAGCAGGTACAAAGGCAAATGCGGCAGATGCAGACGTTGGGCCCAGTGCAGAGGATGCAGGGCCATAGCATACGCATATTCCGTCTCGAAGGGCAAGGGAGACGTCCTTGCAGAAGACCCCCAGTGCTTTATCCGTGACTGAACTTTATGAGTCAAAAACGCGGAGTCCGGCCTGCTTAAAAAAACGCCATAGAATCCCTCCAAAATTAATGGCGGACAAGCGGCAATTATTATGATGATTCACTTGAACGCAGACATAACTTCTCCTCGATACGGTGAATATTGAAAGACCTTCTCGCATTTGCCTCTATCGCCGTCTGGCCGGTCATTCCCCTTTTCTGGATACCCGTTCATGCCTTTCGGAGGATATTCAGAAAACTTGGGGTCCTGACCTATCTCGTCCCTTTTCTTCTTTGGCTTCCGGCGGCGTATCTTATCTATGAGCAAAGGGATTATATCCTCCGCTACAGAATCGGTCTTCCGGAATTCATGAATATTTCAGGTATTGTTCTTTTTATTTTGGGTCTTGGTCTTCAGTTGTGGACGGTGAAGCTGCTCGGTTTGCCGGCAATCATGGGATTGCCGGAACTGACACCGAAGGTGAAAGGAAGGCTTGTGAAGGAAGGCGCTTTCTCGATTGTCAGACATCCGACATATCTTTCACACACCGTCATGTTCGGGGGCGTTTTTTTTCTGACGGAGGTAATCGCGGTAGGTGTAGTAGTCGTACTTGATTTCATACTTGTCCATACTGTGATCATTCCCCTCGAGGACAAAGAACTGTCGGAACGGTTCGGAGACGAGTACCGCGAATACAAAAAAAAGGTCCCCTCGTTTTTCCCATAGATGGTCCTATCAGCTCGGACAGGGTCGTGCCGACCGGGACAAAAGAATCTCACCACAGAGACACAAAGGCACGGAGACGACATTAACAATACAGAGGCAAGTTGAAGGATGCAGTATTCTGCCCTAGCATTTTGTCGCGAAGGAAACTGACTCAAAATAGGCTTTTCTCTGTGTCTCCACGTCTCTGTGGTTAATTTTTTTGTCGGTTTATACAAAGATTCATCTTCTAAGTGAGTAATATTGAAATGTATTATCGGAGGGAGGTTAAAATATCTTTTATGCCGCACACGGGAAAATCTTTATGATGAATGAAGAAGACAAAATAGAGAAAAGTCTGCGGATTTCGATGTTCGACGGGGTATTTGCGAGCATTATGTCCGGCTTTACCCAAGAGTATTTCGCTCCTTTTGTAATACTTATGAATGCGACGGTACGGCAGATCGGCATCCTTACGGCCGTGCCGAATCTGGTGGCGGCGCTCCTGCAGATCAAGAGTGCGGACCTCACTGAAAGAATGGGTTCGAGAAAAAAGGTGCTGAACATATTCGTGTTCCTGCAGGCGCTCATGCTCATACCTATGGCTTTGATCGCGCTGCGGCAGGGGGGAGGCGTCTATCTCTTTATTGTGCTGGTGACCCTTTTTACTGCGTTCGGGGCTTTCGCGACCCCTGCATGGGGCAGTATGATGTCGGATCTGGTCGCCGAAGGAAAGAGAGGCGATTACTTCGGCTGGAGGAATATGCTCCTGGGCATGGTGACTATTCTTTCGATGTTTTTTGCCGGGTTTCTTGTTCAGTATTCAAAGATTTTCTCGGTCCATATGGGATTTGCCCTGCTTTTTCTCCTGGCGTTTATCTTCAGGATGCTTTCCTGGTCGTATCTTAAGAAGATGTATGACCCTCCACTGACCAGTACGGTAGCGGAAGGTTATTCCTTCCTCAAGTTTCTGTCCCGCATCAGGGGTGACAATTTTGCGAGGTTTGTCGTTTCCATAGCTCTCATGAATTTTTCCGTAAACCTGGCCGGACCTTTTTTTGCCGTGCTGATGTTAAGAGAACTCCACTTCAGTTACCTTCTCTACACTGTTATCACCGTGACCGCGAGCATCGCCATTTTTGTCACCATCCGAAGATGGGGCAGGCACGCCGACCGAGTCGGCAATATCAAGATCATCAAGGCGACTTCCTTCCTTGTCAGCGCCATTCCGTTCTGGTGGCTGGTCAGTCTTAACCCTGTCTTCCTCATATTCGCACAGGTCTATTCGGGTTTTCTCTGGGCGGGGTTCAACCTGGCTGCCGCAAATTTTATTTATGACGCGGTACCTTCGCCCGACCGCATCCGGAGTATCGCCTACTTTAATGTGATCAATGGGCTTGCTCTCTTTGCGGGTGCGATGGCCGGAGGATTTTTGGTGCAGGTCCTTCCACCCTTGTTCGGCCACAGGATCCTAACGCTTCTATGCATTTCAGCCGCTCTCCGCTTCGGGGTGAGTTTCCTGATGCTTTCGAAACTGAAGGAGGTCCGGCCTGTGACCAGGATAAGGAGCAGTCAGCTTTTCTTCAGTATAATCGGATTGAGGCCTCTGATCGGCATAGAGAGAAAGACGCTCCGTTACTAGTATTGACGCGCTTTCAGCGGATCATTTCCTGAGGCGAATTCACATTCCGGCGAGATCATGTTACAATAACGAAATTCATTATGTGCCGAAGGTAACCCGATCTGGCAATAACTTACTTATGGGAGGCATATACTATGAAAAAGATTGCGGTCGAGTTCGTTATCTTTTCTGTATTGTTGATTTTTTATTCTCAAAACGCGGATGCCCTGTGTGTGAAGGCCTCCAGGGCTAACCTCAGGAGCGGACCCGGTACGAAATATGAAAAGACATGGTCCGTCTATCAGTATATGCCGTTTGCCAAGTTGGAGAAGTACGGCAAGTGGTACAAAGTAAAAGACGTAGACGGAGATGTTCACTGGATATACGCCAAGCTTGTGACGGACAAGTATCTCTGCGGGGTCGTCAAGACGGACAACACGAATATCCGGACCGGACCGGGCACTCGCTACAAGAAGAAAAGTTACAGCCCCATAGACAAGTATTACTCGTTCAGGGTCTTAAAGAAAAAAGGCAGATGGGTGAATATCAAGGACATGGACGGCGACACCGGATGGGTTCATGACAGCCTGATATGGGTTCAATGATGCAGAGGCTCCTTCCCCTGTTAAACTCTCTCTATACTGATCGTTCATCCGCAATTCCGGCATCGGACAATTCTTCGGTTGCATAACCGGTAGTCGAAAAACATTTATTCAACACGAAGCGCCAGACGGCAGATCGGGCTGTGGTTTTCAGCCCGCTGCACCTCAACCCGACAGGAGCTGAAATGAAGTCACATAAAAAACAGTATATATTACTTATCGTTGTTGCGGCGGTAATCATTTACGGGGCATACAGGATTTTTTTCATTCCGGAACCCCGGATCACGGGATATGAAAATCTCGACAAACTGCCCCGGAAGAAAAGGATAGTCCTTACAGTGAGCAGTGAATACCCGGTCGGACGTTTCTACGTCGCCGTGGTCCAAAACCTGCGTCAGGTTACGGTCGTAGATGACAGGGACATAGGCAACGAAAAGACTTATGAGCTGTCCATAGAACCCCGGAAGCTGGGGATCGGAGACGGCGATGCTACGGTTTATCTGGTTGCGGAGAGCGGTTTCTTCTCTAAAACAGAGATAGAAATGGATACCCGGGTGGACACTGTCGCGCCCGAAATCAAACAGGTATCGAGCACGCCGTATGTAAAACAGGGGTCCGCCGGAGCGGTCAAGGTCAGGGCGATCGGCGCCGACAGGGTATATGTAATGATTATGGACAAGAAATATCCGCTTCTACGGGAAGGCAAGAAAGACGTATACCGTTCTTTATTTCCTATCGAACGGACGGTCCCCCCGGGAACTGATATTGTCGTGGTTGCCGAAGACGATAATGAAAACGTCAGGACGTCGGTCCTGGGCACTACAATAACAAAAGCTTCTTTCAGAAAAGAGAAGATCAGGATTACGGATGATTTTGTAAAGCGTCATATTTACCCTCTCCTCGCGGAAGAGGGGGAGGGACTGTCGCCTGTCGAAGCGATCCGGCATGTAAACGAGGTCTGGAGAACCGAGGACAACGAAGTGGTGAGGCAACTTGCCGGTCAGACGAGTCCCCGGTTTCTCTGGAAGAAGAAGTTTCTGCAGCTCAAAAACAGCAAGGTCTTTGCGCACTACGGGGACGTGAGGAATTACTATTACCAAGGCAAGCAGGTGAGCAGCAGCACGCACCTTGGTTATGACCTTGCCTCGGTAAGAAACGCGCCGGTACCCGCTGCCGGCGCTGGCAGAGTGGTCTACGCCGGACCGCGCCGGATATACGGAAATACCGTCGTGATCGACCACGGTCTCGGTCTGATGAGCCTATACGGACATCTCTCCAGTATCGGGGTCCGGGAGGGGCAGGAGGTGGAGCAGGGAGATGTCATCGGGTCGACCGGGAGCACGGGCTTTGCGCTGGGAGACCATCTCCATTTCGAAGTCCTGGTTCACGGGGTCGCGGTCAACCCTCTTGCATGGTGGGACATGAACTGGATTGAGAACAAGGTACTGAATGTTTTTTTATGAAAAAAAAGAGACTGAGGTGAGATGATGGATGTTCGTATGACAGCCCAAAAAGCGAAGACGGCTTCGCGGCGGATAGCTGTTGCGACGACGGAACAGAAAAATTCCGTGCTTGTAAAGATGGCGGAGTTGCTGAAAAAGA
Organism: Candidatus Sulfobium sp.; assembly: GCA_040235385.1. Lineage (GTDB taxonomy): Bacteria > Nitrospirota > Thermodesulfovibrionia > Thermodesulfovibrionales > UBA6898 > JBECKU01. The sequence continues at coordinate 4,659 of JBECKU010000193.1, forward strand.
AGAAGAAAGAACTGGTGAATGCAAACAGGAAGGACAGGGAAGCGGGAAGAAAAAGCGGTCTATCCCAAAACCTCCTGAACAGGCTTGTTTTTGACGGTAAAAGGATTGAGAGCAGGATCTCTTCTCTCCTGAAAATAATCGATCTCCCCGACCCTGTTGGCCAGGTGGGTGAGTTGGAGAGAAGACCGAACGGACTGATGGTCGGACGGATGAGGGTCCCGCTCGGTGTAATCCTGATGATCTATGAAGCGCGTCCGCACGTAACGGTCAATGCCGGGGCCTTTGCTCTTAAATCGGGCAATGGCATCATTCTGAAGGGTGGAAAGGAGGCAGTCCGTTGCAATGCTTTCCTCGGAAATCTATGGGCCGAGGCCCTTTCTTATGCAGGTTTGCCGGAAGATGCAGTCCAGTGCATCTCTGCGAGTCACGAAGAAGTGACCGAATTACTGAGGCTTCCCGAATATATTGACCTGGTCATTCCCCGCGGCGGCAAGGGCCTTATCAAGTCGGTAGTGGAACAATCGATAATCCCCGTTATCAAGCACTTCGAGGGCATATGTCATGTCTATGTCGACGATGATGCCGATATGAGCAAGGCCCGGAGAATAGTTCTCAACTCGAAACTGCTGATGCCCGAAGTATGTAACGCCGCCGAGACGATGCTAATATCCGAAAAGCGGGCCGGGGACCTGCCGAAGATAATAAGAGCATTGAGCAAAGAGGGAGTTGAAATAAGGGGGTGCGCAAAGACGCGGAAGATTTCGAGGTCGGTAAAAGCCGCGACGGAAGAGGACTGGAGGACGGAATATCTGGATAAAGTAATCTCCGTGAAGGTAGTCGACGGCCTCGGCGAAGCTATCGACCATATTAATACATACGGGTCCGGGCACACGGACACGGTTGTGACTGAGAATTATACGCACGCCAACAGGTTTCTGCGCGAAGTGGACTCCGGAGTTGTTCTGGTCAACGCCTCCACCATGTTTGATGACGGTGAGGAACTCGGGATGGGTGCTGAGATAGGCATATCGACCGATAAACTCCATGCGAGGGGCCCCATGGGACTTAAGGAACTGACCACATATAAATTCATCGTGATGGGAGAAGACCACATCAAGGAGGCGTGACGATTAAGGCATCCGAATATTTTCTGAAGAAATTCGAAGAGATCGAATTATCGAGGAACCTCAAGACCCGCGGAAGGCGCATAGGGTCCGAACTCAAGTTCCCGGCGGTAAAGCGGGACGGGAGCGCCATCGGCTCCCCGCAAACCGGCGAACTCTGGGATTTTCTTGTATCGAAAGGTTGGACGGCCCTTGCCGACAACCATACCGGGGAGACCGTAGGTGCGGTGAAACCCGGAGAGATGAACGAACACCGGGCATCGTGCGAAACCGGTTTTTGCAAGATCGAATTTTCCCTTGCTCATACCGACAACCTCATGTCTTTGTCCCGGGAAATACAGGAACTCAAAAAACTTATCGGAGAATTCAGCGAGCAGTCGGGGGTTATTTTTCTCGGCTACGGGCTCCAGCCGCTGACCCGGCCCGGAAAGCATCTGCTCATGAAAAAAAGCAGGAACCTTTTCTGGGACCGCCTCTTCGGGGGGAACGATCATATCACTCCCGGAAACGGGACCGACGTCCATCTTTTTACCATCAGCGCCTCGAACCAGACGCATATCGATGTGACGATGGACGAAGCGGTGGATGCGGTAAACGTCTTCAACGGCATCGTGGGCGGCCAGATCGCGCTGACCGCCAATTCGAACATCTGGCGTGGACATGTAGACCCTGAATATAAATGCCTCGGTGAGATATTCTGGGACTGGTGGCTGAAAGATGCTCATAACGGCAGGTATGGCGTCCCGGAGAGGAAATTCAATGATCTGGATGATTATTTCCGCTCAATACTTCAATTTCCGCCGGTGTATGTAAGACGAGAAGGTGTGCCTTTGGCCCTGCCTCATTGCGGGGCCTTCTCGAATTTTTTCTCCTGCAATGCCGGGGATAACGGCTGTGGTCGTAAGAAATCAGGAGATCTGATGTGCGGTATCACTGCGGAAGGTGAAGAAGCTGAAGTCCTGAGACAGAATGCCGACCTGGACCAGCATTTTACTTTTTTCTGGCATAATGCCAGACTTTCGCGGTATTACACGCTTGAAAACAGGGTGAACGACCAGCAGCCGCCTGAAGAGATGATGTGCGTGCCTGCCTTGACTCTCGGCGTCATGGAGAACCTCGGAAGTGCGAAGGCACTGGTAGACAGTTACCCCTGGGAGGTCCTGAGAGAAATGAGGCTTCAGGCCTGCCGATACGGGCTGGGAGCGAATGTGAGGGGGATAAATGCGACGGATCTTTCCAGGGGCATTCTCGAAATAGCGGAAGAGGGACTGAAGAGGCGCTGTCTCGGAGAGGAAATATTTCTCGAACCTCTCAGAAAGAGGCTCGATGAAGGGCTGTGTCCCGCGGACAGGGCAGCGAGAATTTTCAGAGAAGAGGGAATGGAAGGGTTCGTCGAGAAATTCGCAGTAAGAAAACCCTAATGTTGAATTAGGTAGAAGGCGGATATGCTGAAAAAGTCCATAAAGTCGGCATGAATTTATTATGATTCACGTGACCGCAGATGTAAGAGTCAGTGCTTTTTCTGAAAGAGGTCGGACGGCCTCATCTCAGGGCTTGTGGAGCCTCCGGTTATGGAACTTTTTCAACACATCCGTCTCCTTTCTCCCGGATTTTTATACAACCGTAAGGGCAATAAAAGGCTGGCGGTATTGAAAAAAAATAAAATACCCAAGTGGCTGCGGTACAAGAAGGGTGTGAACGAGAAATCGAAGGTCTGGTTTCTCGATCTCCGGGGGACGGATTTCGCTCCGGAATCGGCTGCATGGCAGAAAAGGATCAATAAGCGGCTGGAATCGATCTTCGAGCGAATACACGAGCCGGGATGGCGGGACCCTGTTCTGATAAAGTGCCACGTAGGTGAAAAAAGATGCCGCACCAGGATGCTTCCGGAGTATTGCATTTCTACTGTAAACCATTTCAGGTCGAGGGGGATCGAAAAAATAGCTGCCGGAGATTCTACGGTGGCTTACTCCGGAGACAGGGGATATCACGACAACCATTCCTCATGCGAGAGGTACCTCTCCCTTGCGGAGAAACACGGCTGGACGGAGAACGGACCCCTTGGGACTCCTTTCGTGGTCCTGGACAGACCGGAGACCTCTTTAAGGGGGACCTTCCACTTTGAGAATGAAGAAGTGAAGGCGGAGACAAACACGTCGAGACTTTTTAAAGAAGTCTATTTATCAGGGGGATTCGCCGCCGCGGGGACGGTCGTCAATCACGTTCATCTCACTTTGCATGACATGGCACAGGTGGCCTGTGCCGTAAAAGGGCTTACCATGGGCGGAAGCAGTTACAAGGGCAAGCTCATCATGCATAAATGCTATTCCCCGACCATCAACGGCAATGAATGCAGGAAATGCGGTACATGTGCAGTTAAGTGTCCGGAGAAGGCCCTCAAGTGGGAGAAAGAGCGGGTCCCGCAACTCGACGGTGACAGGTGCATAGGCTGCGGTGAATGTATTGCTGTATGTCACGGAGGAAGTATCAGAATGAGTTCGCAGGTCATCGAAGACTGGGAGAGAGGCAGTGATACACTGCCATACCGGATGACGGATTATCTGACTGGCATGATGGAAGGAAGATGGGACAGGCTTCTCAATGTCGTCCATCTTTATAACATCACCCGGAGGTGCGACTGCCTGGACAGGCCCCAGAAACCGATCATACCTCACATAGGATTCCTTGTCGGGAAAAATCCTTTCGCAGTTGATCTGATGTCGGTCTATCTTCTGCACGAGGAAGTATACCGCCGGACGAGGAGCGGGGAAATCAGGGCAAAGAAAGGACTCAGTAAATCCGATATTCTCCGGATCTATTTTGCGGAATATCACGGCACTGCCCCCTTTCATTATCTGCAGAACGAATACGGCATAGTTGTCGAGCCCGATATGGAGAGGATCACCCTCGACTGATGGGCGAAAAAATAAAAATAGCCTTCAGGAACGTCTCAAAAACTTTTAACGGAACAGAAGCCGTAAGGGGAGTTTCTTTCGAGATCATGGAAGGAGAGACCCTCGTTCTTATAGGAACTAGCGGCTGCGGCAAGACGACGACCATGAAGATGATAAACCGTCTCGTGGAACCTTCGGAAGGGGAAATAGAAATCGACGGCAGAAACATCTACGATTACGATCTCATTGAGTTGCGCCGCAATATCGGGTACGTGATCCAGTCCATCGGACTCTTCCCGCATTTAAGCATCGGCAGGAATGTCGGTATTATCCCCGAGTTGATGAATTGGCAGAAAGACAAAGTCCGTTCGCGGGTTGACGAACTTATGTCCATGGTGGGTCTCGATCCGGATATGTATCGCGACAGGTTCCCCGCGGAATTATCGGGGGGACAACAGCAGCGCATCGGGGTCGCGCGGGCTTTGGCCGCTGATCCTCCGGTTATCCTTATGGACGAGCCGTTCGGCGCCCTCGATCCTATAACGCGGGAACAGCTTCAGAACGAGTTTCTCGCCCTTGTGGACAGAATAAGCAAGACGATCCTCTTTGTTACTCATGACATCTTCGAGGCCGCAAGGATCGCCGACAGGATTGCGATAATGGACAAAGGCAGGATAGTGCAGCTTGGGAGTCCGAAGGAGATCGTGGAAGAACCGGCAAACGAATTCGTGGTCGATTTTCTCGGCAGCCATCATTTTCAGCTCTCGCTTCTTTTGAAGCATATCGATGAGGTTATGATTGAGGATAGTGGCCATGACGCCGAGACTTTAGGAAATGCAGAACAGCATGAAGCTCTCACTCCTGAAGCTTCGTTTCTCGATGCTCTTAATTATTTCAAGCGGTCAAGAAGCGATATTGTACCGGTAAAAAACCCCCAGGGCAGGCGGATCGGATTTGTCGAAAAAAAGGCAGTGTTGGAAAAAATGGGGTTTATGGGACAGGATTCCAGGCAAAATTGAGAAAAACTGTGTTTGAATTTATCGGCGAATACGGAAATCAAATCCTTTCTCTCACGGCTGAGCACGTGAGGCTGACCCTTATCTCAGTCGGGGCGGCGATCCTGGTCTCCGTCCCGACTGGGATTATGCTTACACGTTCGAAAAACCTGGCGACATCGGTTCTCGGCTTTGCCTCCATCGTTCAAACGATACCGAGCCTCGCGCTGTTCGGACTCGTTATCCCGCTGCTGATGGCTTTCGGTCTTCCGATCATCGGCTTTGTTCCTGCGTTTCTCGCCCTGTTCCTGTACGCGCTGTTGCCGATATTACGGAATACATATACCGGCATCCGGAAAGTAGACCCCGCTATCCTGGAGGCTGCAAAGGGGATCGGCATGAGGGACATGGAAATATTGCGCAAGATCGAGCTCCCGCTCTCGCTCTCGGTGATTATGGCGGGAATCCGGACATCCGTTGTGATAAGCGTGGGCATCGCTACTCTCGCTGCCCTCATCGGGGCGGGAGGACTGGGAGAGCTTATTTTCAGAGGGCTTCGCACAATCAATTACAAGCTTATGCTTGCCGGGGCAATCCCTGCTGCGGTCCTTGCACTGATATTCGACATTCTCCTTGGCCGGATCGAGAAGTTTTTGACTCCGAGAGGTCTCAGGCTCGAGACAAAAAAATAAGAAAGGTGAAAATAATGAAAAGAGCAGCGGGCCGTCTTGCAGCAGTGTTGTCTTTCGTACTTCTTATCATATTGATTCCTGCGGGCTGCAAATCCGGTACGGAAAAGGAGCGATCGGTTACAGTGGGCTCGAAACACTTTACCGAACAGGAGATACTGGGGGAGATCATGTCTCAGCTCATCGAAAACAATACCGGCATCACGGTCGAGAGGAGGTTCAACCTCGGGGGGACCATGGTTTGTTTCAGCGCCATCAGGACGGGTGACATCGACCTCTATGCGGAGTATACCGGTACCGGACTTGTCAATATACTAGGCAAAAAGGCCATAGAAGACCCGGATGAAGCGTACCGGACCGTAAAGAAAATATTCGAAGATAAGTTCGATCTGATCTGGTTGCCGCACTTCGGGTTCAATAATACATACACCCTTACAATGAGAAATAAACAGGCGGCTTCTCTCGGCGTAAAGACAATCAGTGACCTTGTTCCCTACAAGGACGAACTCCAGCCCGGTTTCGACGCCGAATTTCTGGAACGGAGCGACGGTTATTCCGGTCTAGTCGAACACTATGGTTTCCGGTTCGGCAAAGAACCGAAACAGATGGACCCGGGGCTGATGTACAAAGCACTCGCAGAGAGTGCCGTGGATGTCATAGACGGATTTGCGACGGACGGCAGAATCCCAGCGTATCACCTGGTTACCCTCGTCGATAACAAGGATTTTTTCCCTCCCTATTTTGCTGCCCCCCTGGTCCGCAAGGAAACGCTGGGGAGATATCCTCAAATTGGAAACGCTTTGGAAAAGCTCGAAGGCATGATAGACAATGCCGCTATGCAGAAAATGAACTATGAGGTAGACGAGGATGAACGGAGGCCCTACGACGTGGCGAGGGATTTCCTGAAGTCGAAGGGATTGTTGAAATAACATTTAGCTGACAGCAATGCAACTGCTGGAACGTGATGCAGTTCAGCGCCAGCACGCGGCTTTCACCGACTTATCCGCAAAATTGGGAATAGCTGAAAAAATGAAGATTTCTGATGAAACGAGAAGGTTTGGGCATGTCAGAGGACGGAACCACTATTTTTCGGACCATTCACATTTCTTAGTTTCCAAAGTGAAAGAACTGATCGCTGTGCTGTAATGATCCCCTGTTACGGGATTTACGACTCGAAAGCTCACTTCGTATCTGACCAATGTTTGTAACCGAGGAATCTATATAATTTACCGAATCGACTGAGAGTTATCCCCAGGGCTTAGCTGGATTGTTGCAAGTGGGTAGATGAGAGACAATTCGGAACTATCAGGAAGCCTGATCCAAGCTTCCCTGAAGATTTTCGAAAGCTTTATTGCGATGGAACAGTTGACAATGAAAACACCTCAGTTACGCACAGGGTCTGATTGTAAAATGGTGCCATTTCGGCCAAATACCACAAAGGTACCGTTGCCATAGGTCGCACTGTACAGGTCATCAATTGTCCCGGTGTTCTTTGGGGTCCATGTTACTCCATCAGGGGAAGTCAGTATTGTGCCGATGCCACCCACGGCCACAAAGATCCCATGATCATAGGTCACATTATGCCATAGATAATATGCGGCCTGTCTTGAATTCCATGTTAGTGTGTCAGGGGAGGTAAGAATATCAGAAAAATAAGCCTTTGTAACTACAAAGATGCCATTTCCGTAAGCAACACTTGTCAGGTCATCAATTGTCCCGGAGTTCTTTGGGGTCCATGTCACTCCATCAGGGGAAGTCAGTATTGTACCATTGCCACCCACGGCCACAAAGACTCCATTGCCATAAGTCGCACCGATCAAGTTAGCATTTGTCCCGGAACTCCTAGGTGTCCAGGTCGCGCCGTCAGGGGAAGTCAGTATAATGCCATTGAGACCCACGGCTACAAAGGTGCCACTGCCATAAGTCACATCCTTTAATAGATCAATTGTCCCTGAGATTCTGGGTGTCCAGGTTTCTCCATCGTGAGAGGCCAGGATGATACCGTAATACGCAGGATAAACGCCAGAAATTCCAACTGCCACAAAGGTGCCGTTGCCATAGGTTATTCCCGTCAAATCGGCGGTACTATCAGAACTCCTAGGTATCCAGGTCGTTCCATCAGGGGAAGTCAGTATAATCCCATACCCCACGGCTACAAAAGTATCGTTGCCATAGATCGCATCGGACACGACAGCATTCGTCCCGGCACTCCTAGGTGCCCAGGTCGCGCCGTCAGGGGAGGTCAGGATAGTGCCATTAGCCCCCACGGCGACAAAGGTGCCGTTGCCATAGGTTACGCTTAAAAGAGCATTAGTCGTGCCCGAGTTTCTGGATGTCCACGCTGCCCCATCGGGAGAAGTCAGAATAGTGCCAACACTTCCTACGGCGATAAAGATCCCATTGCCATAGTTGACAGTCACCGAAGTTATTATCTTGTTTCTGTGCGTCCAGGTCGTTCCATCAGAGGAAGTGAGGATTTCGCCAAAATACGTGACTGCAACAAATACTCCATTGCCATAGGTCACACTTACAGTAGGATCAGTCACCGGGACCCGTGTTGTCCACGTTAGTCCGTCAACGGAGGTAGTGATGATGCCAGCCAGATGTGGGAAAGAATAACCCATGGCCACAAAGGTGCCGTTGCCGTAGGTTATGCTAAAAAGACCATTAGTCGTGCCCGAGTTTCTGGATGTCCAGGTCGCGCCATCAGGGGAGGTCAGGATAGTGCCATTATTCCCCACAGCCACAAAGGTGCCGTTGCCATAGGTTATTCCCGTCAAACCGGCGGTAATGCCAGAACTCCTAGGTGTCCAGGTCGTTCCGTCAGGGGAAGTCAGGATAGTGCCGACATCTCCCACAGACACGAAGGTACCAAGGCCATAAGTCACCCCATTAAGCGCATTACCTTGAGGCAAGGGGTTTCGCCAGTGCCAATTGGCGAGGGGGCTCGCCGACAGACCGACATTGCTTGACAGGGGGCCTGCCGACTCCGAAGCGCCTGTACTGTCGCTTACTGAAAAATCTAGTGTGAACGCACCGACAGTGAGAGGCGTGCCGGTTATTACGCATGAAACACCGCCTCCGGTCGGCTCTGAAGAACTCACGGAAGCCGACAACCCGGCTCCGCCGGAAACTTCGCAAGAATACAGATAGGGCGGTGTTCCGCCTGATGCCGTTATCGCAACGGTCTGATAATATATTATATTTACGGTGGCTGCCGGAAGAAACGTTGCGGCAATGCTCAGACTTAATCGAGGCGGGCTGGAATTATCTACGCCGCCGCCACACGAACCAAGAAAAACCGCCAGGCACGCAGATAATATACATAGAATTGATGCTCTTCTCACGTCACCCTTCAGCTTCTTTCATCTTTCTGTAAACCAGATCCAACATCCCCGATGACAATTATCACTAATAATTTACAATATTTTGAGTAGTTTGCATAGTGCGGAAAACAGGAATAAGTATCCGATGCAAGACGTCATTAACAAAGACTTGTCTTGTCGAGCACTAGTGCATAGGAGATGGGCTCCATCGATGTGCACGCTCAGTCAAATCTTCAGTGATATTTGGGTTGAAGATTACTCAGAAACGTTTGTTTCCAGATCACCATCTCGAGTATCGGGATGTAAGGTGTAGGTGAAACTCGCAGAACTCTCCCAAACATGCATCGCACGTTTGCGAATCCGTCCCCACCGATACTTTCCCGTAATACCGGTTTCGCGAATGACGCGATGACAGGGAATAATGTAAGCCAACGGGTTCTTCCCCACCGCATTCGCGACGGCTCGGGCTGCTGTAGGCCGGCCTATCACCTCTGCCAGGCGACCGTAAGTCACGAGTACGCCGGGAGGAATTTGCAGCAACGCCTGCCAGACACGCACTTGAAACGCCGTGCCCGTGACGACAGCACGCAGCGGGGGGCTGGGCCGAGGGCCTGCGGGGCGAATGAATATACGGCGGGCAAGCCGGGCGACGGCGGGGTCGTCCCTGAGGAGTCGCGCTTGCGGCCAATCTTTTTGAAGTTCTGCCAGCGCCCCATTCTCGTTCCCGGAATGAACAAACGATAAATGACATACGCCGCGAGGACTCTCGCCGATCAAACATCTGCCGAAAGGAGTCTCCGCGAAGCCCATCGCGATGGTCCAGCCTTCACCGCCTGACTTCATCTCACCGGGGGAGGCCGATTCCAGACTCACACACAGGTCGTGCAGGCGGCCGGGGCCGGAGAGGCCCGTCTCTAAGGCAGCGTCTAAAACGCTATCACCCTCGCGGAGCAGCTTCTTCGCATGAGCCAGCGTGAGGCACTGCAGAAAATTCTTCGGAGTGATGCCTGCCCACACCGAAAACAGGCGGTGGAAATGGAACAAACTGAGACTTGCACACTCCGCCAAAACCGCTAAGCCGGGTTGCTCCGTATGATGTTCATCCAGATAGCGGATGACACGGGCGATGCGTTCGTAGTCTTTCATGAACCTATTCTTCTGTATTTGGAATGTCGATTCCACCCGGTTCTTGCTGCGGATGAGGCGCATCCGAAGCTGAGAGAATGTCAATTCGGGGTCTGACCCATGGACTCGCTTCCTTGTCACGCTTCCTTGGTAGGTCTGATACAATTGTAATTTTTAATTATTGTATCATGTGCGCAGAGTATTGATCCGGGGAATTGATAAACGAGATTATGCGACGCATGACGCCGGGTAGACCCCGGAAGGCTCTTTTTGTTATAATGCCCCATGTATTCGATCATCGAAATACACTGCTATAACAAAGAACCTTAGCCTTCGTCCCTCTTGCGGCCTTTTTAATTCTGAAGGTCCAGACCTGCCCAGCCGTCCGGGAAACACTTTTGAACAAGATAGCTGTTATCTCGGAGGGGGCATTTTTTTATAAAGAAAATAAAGATTAACTTGAGTGAGCTCATTTGTCATGCTCGCGTCCGGAGGCGCATGAAAATAATCAGAGACATTCATCCGGAAATTACTATCGACAATGTGTCGCGGCTTCTCGGATACAGGAAGAAACGCAGGCTTTCAGGAAGGCTTCTGAAGAATGTCGACAGGTCGATTCAGACTGCATATGGTCTGGTCAGACCGAAAATCGTTTACACGGAGAAAAAGATCGAGAGGGCCGACGGCTGTTCGCTCGTGCTTTCCGAGAATGTGGTGCTGAACAGCGGGAAGCTTTCCCGGACTCTTCGTAAATGCGACAGAGCGGGGGTCTTTATCGCTACAATCGGAAAGAGCATCGACTCTTTCATAAAAAGGCTTGCCAGAGAGGAAAGAATGGTCGATGCCTATATTTTCGACGTGATCGGATCTGTTGCTGCGGAAGACACCGTCGAGAAGTTTCATCGGGTGTGCGACGGACTCTTCGAGAAGAAAGATGAAGGTACGACATTACGCTTCAGCCCTGGATACTGCGACTGGAAGGTCCAGGAGCAGAAGAAATTATTTGACATGATAGACAACGGCGCAATCGATGTACAACTGACGTCGAGCTGCCTTATGACGCCGAGGAAGTCTGTTTCCGGGGTTTTCGGCATAGCGAATATTAAAGATATTACAAGGACCATTATTAATCCGTGCAGGCAGTGCGGAATGAGGCACTGTGCGGCACGGAGGACTGAAGAATAGAGAAACGATGGAGAAACCGATATGACAACTACAACCGCAAAAGGATATGAAGGGGGACTTTATACCCCGCTTGCAGAGGAAAAAGTGGAGGCCATACACCGGGCTTCCATGAAAGTTTTTTCTGAAATAGGCATCAAGGTGAGCAATAAAGAGGCGCTGGAATTGTTCAGTTCCGCCGGGGCCGAGGTAGGTCCTGACGGTGAATTGGTGAGAATGGAGCCCGGGATGGTCATGGAACTTCTCAGCAGGGCTCCGGAGGCGATCATGCTCTATGGGCAAAATCCTGAGCACACACTGGAGGTCGGCGGTAAAAGAGTCTACATGGGGACCGGCGGGACCGCCCTCTATGTGATGGAACCGGGAAGCAACGTGAGGAGGCCTGCGAGGCTCTCCGATCTGAGAGATATTTCACGGATCGTCGATTCACTGGAGAATATCCACCTTTTCATGCTCCCCGTATATCCCAGCGACGTAATGGCGGAAGATGTGGACGTAAACCGTTTCGGTATCGCCCTTGCCCACTGCAGCAAACATGTAATGGGCGGGGTTTACTCTGTAGAAGGTGTAAGAAGAGTGGTCCGGATGGCGGAGATGATCGCCGGATCGGAAGAGTCATTAAAAGATAAGCCGCTGGTATCGATGGTGACCTGCTGCGGGATCAGCCCCTTTGTTCTGGACGACAAATACAGTGAGCTTACGATAGAAGTTGCGAGGGCCGGAATCCCTGTAGTGACCCCGGTTGAACCGCTTTGCGGCGCTACCGCGCCGATTACCCTTGCCGGTAACCTCGTTGTGCAGAACGTGGACACCCTGGCGGGTGTCATGCTCGCGCAACTGGCGAATCCCGGCACCCCGGTTTTTTACGGCTGCATATCGAGTATTTCCGATATGAAGGACATGAAGTACCTGAGCGGAGCGGTGGAAATGGGCTTGATGAACGCGGCTGCCGCACAGTTGGCCCGTTATTACGGGCTTCCTATTTATGCAACCGCCGGTATGTCGGATTCGAAGACCCTGGATGCCCAGGCCGGCTATGAATCCGCTATCACGAGTCTGCTCGTGGCTCTTGCCGGTGGCAACTTCATTCATGACGCCGCAGGGTTTATTGAATTCTGCATGTGCGCGAGCCTTGAAAAATATGTAATCGATAACGAGATTCTCGGAATGGTGATGAGGGCTGTTCGCGGAATAGAAGTCAATCCGGATACCATCGCATTCGATCTTTTAAAAGAGATAGGTGCGGGCGGCCATTTTGTATCAGCGAGGCATACTCGCAAGTTCATGAGAAAGGAACAGTACGTGCCTGTGCTCTCGGACCGGTTGACCCGGGAAGAATGGGAAAAGAGCGGTTCACCGGATGCACGGGAACGTGCACGACAGAAGGTAATGTCTATTCTCGAACAGCCGGAGAAGTTCTATCCCTCCGACGATGTAAGGGAAAGGATACGTTCCGAGATAAAGGGAATCCGGGGTGAATTCATATGACGGATGATATGGTTGAGAAAGACGGCGGATTCACTAAAAAAGTCCATAAAGTCCCGCCAAGCAGACTGGCGGGCAAGCGGCATGAATTTATTATGGCTCACGTGACTGCAGACATAATGAAAGGTTTTTCCTATGGCTGGCCGGCTAGCTACCAGGCCTTGCGGAGCCTCCGGTTATGGACCTTTTTCAGCAAATCCGCCGTCTCTTTTTTTCAGGATATTATGAAGTACGAAGGTAAAGGAACATGAGATGCTGATAATAGGTGAAAAGATAAATGCGACCATCCCGTCGGTAAAGGATGCGATCCTCAAGCGTGATGAAAAGATGCTGGTGCAACTCGCGGTCGATCAGGAGCGTGCCGGGGCTTCTCTCATAGATATCAATGTGGGAACCGGCGAGGGAGGTTCAGAAGACGAGATCAGGAACATGGAGTGGCTGGCTTCTCTTGTGGCGGCAAGTATACAGGCAAACTTGTGCATCGACAGCTCTGATCACAAAGTCCTCGAAGCCGGACTGAAAGCGGTCCCGGGCCGTGCAGGGATGATCAATTCCGTGAAAGCAACCGAGCAGAACATGAAAGAAGTGCTGCCGTTGTGCGCAGAGTACGACGTGCCTGTCATCGCTCTGGCGATGGATGACACGGGAATCCCAAAAACCCCCGAGGCCAGGCTGGAGGCTTGTGAGAAGATATTGCAGGGTGCCCAAGCCGCGGGGGTCCCGGCAGACCGTATCTTTTTCGACCCCCTCGTGATGCCGGTCAGCACCGATACATCCCAGGGAATGGTCACGCTGGAGACCCTGAAAGGGATCAAGGACCGTCTGCCCCAGCAGGCCAGGACGGTGCTCGCCCTCAGCAATGTCTCGTTCGGCCTCCCGTCGCGTTCGCTTATCAACAGCGCTATGCTCCATATGGCGATGTGTTTTTCGGTGGACGCTTTGCTGATCAACCCTCTTGACAGCACCGTCATGTCCGCGCTGAGAGCGGGCAACGCGGTTCTGGGAAAAGACAGGCACTGCAGAAAGTATACGCGGGCACTGAGACAATGAAAATGAGCAGGAGATAGAAAATGACCGGTGATTTCAGACCAGGAGTGATTGTCAGGCCGTACGAGCGGTTGACGAAAGAGGAAGTCGGAGCGATCGATGAGGCCTCTCTCTCGATACTCAAAGAGACGGGGATCATCTGTTTTAACGAGGAAGCCCTCAGCCTGTTCCGTGAGAAGGGCTGCACGGTGGAGCCCGTGGATGAGCGGTCCAGCAAGGTAAAGATTCCTTCAAAGACGATGAAAGACGCTCTTTCGACCGTGCCGTCAGTCGTGAAACTGGGCGCCCGGGACCCCCGGAACACACTCATTCTCGATTCGAAGGTCCCGCGTATCTATTTCGGCAGCGGTTCCGAGACCAATGTATGGCTTGATACGAAAATAGAGACCTTCGTGAGTGCGACGAACGGAGAGAGGAAAAGGGATTTGCCCGTTTTCGTCGAGGAAAGGGGGAATGTCGAACGCCTCGCCACTTCGGCAAAACTTGCCGAGGAACTCGATAGTCTCGATTTTTTCATACGGCCCGTGAATATCCAGGATGAAGACATCACCGAGATGAACCACGACGTGAATAAATTTTATATCTCTCTCGGCAACATGACGAAACACGTCCAGGCTGGCCTCACGAACCTCGATCAACTCGACAACGTGATAAGGCTTGCCGAGATAGTTGCGGGAGGGAAGGAAGCCTTCAGGGACAACCCGATAATATCTTTTATTACCTGTGCGGTTAAAAGCCCGCTTCAGATGGTCGATGACGCTACCCGGAAGCTGATCGAGTTTGCGAAACGTGGTCTGCCGTTCGTGGTATCGAGTTCCCCCCAGGGGGGTTCTACGGCCCCGATACAGGAAGCCGGCATGGTAGCCCAGATCAATGCCGAGATATTGTCAGGTATCGCACTGGCGCAGATAGTGAACCCCGGTTCTCCGGTACTCTACGGAAGCGTACCGGTCCGTGCGCGGATGGATAATCTTCATGATATGTACGGGGCGCCCGAATTCAACCAGTATAACATCGACTGCGTTCAGATGGCGCGATATTACGGGATACCGTCGTACTCGACAGCCGGTGTGGGCGACTCCTCGACGCCCGGGGTACAGGCGACGATCGAAAAATTTTTTACACATATCCCGGTCGCCATGTCCGGAGCCCAGTACATCCACTATTCATTCGGCCTCCTGGACAGGACGAATACGTTCTGTCCCGTCCAGGCGGTCCTCGACAACCAGCATATCGGCATGATCAAGAGATTTCTGGCGGGCCCGAGGATGGGGCCGGATGATTTCAACGAGTCTCTTGCGCAGATAAACAAGGTCATGGGGTCCGGTCAGAAGCTCTATGCCCGTTTCGTAAGAAAAGGCCTCCGGACCGGGCAGGTCTATTCCCATTATCCGTTTGAAAGCAGGGATGGAGAGGACCGGGTCATCGAGATGGCGCTGGACCACATGAACGGGCTGCTGTCGAGGCCTGGGAAGGACTTGTCTCCCGGCATAGAAGACGAGATATTTGCGCAGGTCCCGGGACTGCTGCCGAGACTGAAAAAACAGAGAAAGTAATAACAGAAAGCGAAGGAGGTTTGCGGCGATGAATGAGAAAGAATTGATAGAGAAGATCAGGGAGAGTGTGATCCAGGGAAGGATCAACAGTGAAGACGAAGGCTTCGACGACGGATATGAGGGGCAGCCCGCGACCGTCGAACTTATCGAGGAGGCCGTCGGCAATAATGTGGACGTCAGGGGAATTGTCATAGGAGGTCTGACCTCCGGCATGGACGTAGTAGGAAAGAATTTCGAGACGGGAAAATACCTTATACCTGACATGCTCGCATCCGCCGAGGCGGTCGGCGCCGCGATGGATATACTCGCGCCGCATCTGGAGCGGGCCGGCGTCGAAAGCAAGGGGAAGTTTGTCATCGCCACCGTCAAGGGGGACCTCCACGATATCGGCAAAAATATCGTGTCCATAATGCTGAAAGGGGCGGGTTATGACGTCATAGACCTCGGAACGGACGTCCCGGCCGAAAAGATAGCAGCGACAGCCGCAGAGCAGAAACCCCGTTTCCTCGGGCTGTCTGCTCTCCTGACGACAACGATGAGGGAAATGGAAGGCATAATCCATCTCCTTAAAAATAATGGAGTTAGGGGAGATGTAAAGGTATTGATCGGCGGCGCGCCGACTTCTCGCGAGTTCGCCGAAAAGATCGGCGCCGATGCCCATTGCGCGGATGCTTTCCAGGCGATCGAATTTACGAACTCCGTGGGTGTTGCGTAAACAAAATTGCTGAAAAGGACAGAGTCAGACATGCTGAAAAACTCCATAGAATCGGCAAATTATTTTCCTGATTCACGTATCAGACCTAATCTCCTCAGCAGTTATGAAAAGGGTATTAGCACAACTACAAGATGGCTGCGGAGCCTTCCGCCCCGGTCGCCCCGGGCGACTCGCCGAGGAGAGCGGACCCGCCTGAGGAGGACGACTATGGACGTTTTTTCAGCATGTCTGACTCTTATTTTGATCAGGTTTTTGCAATTGAGCGTTAAGTGATGCTCACAAAATTTGGAAGGGAGGGATAGGAGGATGCCTCAAAAAAAACCATATTCCGAAGCCGTTACAACGGGACAATATGTCAAGAAAACAGGCCTTTCGGGCAAATACGACAACGTCCGCCGTTTCTGGGAGGACGAGGCGACCCGGCTTTTTATCAGGCCCTACCTGAAAGAGGTTGTGGATGAGAAAGCGAAGAAGCTCGAACGGCTGAAGATCCTCGACATAGGCTGCGGCGCCGGTGACGGTTTCGACCTTCTCATGGGAATGACCGTCAAGGACAGGGGGATCTATGAATATGCGGTCGAACTCATAAACCAGGAGATGTTCGGTATATATATCGGGATAGATATAAACCGGGATTTGCTCAACCAGGCGCGCGAGAGCCATGAGGACAACGAAAAGATCATATTCCGTGAAGCCGATTTCACAAAGGGAATCCCCCACGAGGAAGGTCCTTTTGACATATATTTTACTTCGTACGGGACCTTGTCCCACAACCGGGACGAACAGTCCATAAATTTGCTTGCCGATGTCGCCCGCAAATGCAACGACTCCGCCCTTATAATAGGTGACTGGCTCGGCAGGTACTCCTATGAATGGCAGGACCTCTGGGAAATGGACCCTTCCGGAGAGACTTTCATGGATTACAGAATTTCCTACGTCTATTCCCCGGAAGAGAGACTCATTGCGGAGATCCCTTCTTTCCCGCTGAGGCTGGCTTCCAGGGAGGAAATAACCTATATCATCAACGAAGCGTCCCGGCAGTCCGGCACCGAGATTAATATAAAGAAGATCTGCGACAGGTCGCTTTTTGTCGGGCGTCACATGGATACGGCCGAGTATAACCGGCATTGTCCGGCGATCCGGGAAGTCGTGAACTCGTTGATCGAGCCGAACGTCAGGACGGACCTCAATGCCCTCATCATCGATTATTTCCCGAAAAAGGGATTTGACCGATTGAATTCCTTCTTCGAGGGTTTCTCCATGTGCTGGAACAGGCTCGTAGAGCATACCATGGAATTTCTTGCCGATTTTGACGGGGAAACTGAAACTGACAACGGGATCTCCGACCTGTATACTTTTTATCCGGAGCCGCTGAAGAATGCGGTGAAGACGATGAAAAAGGTCATTAACGCAACCGGACTTCTCCCGGGGGACACCAGGGCCAACATCATCGAACCCCAGCTTGCCTATGCACTGAGAAAGCTGGAAATGGACATGCAGCCCGGTTTCGGCGTCGGACACGGCCTCATCGGTATACTGGAGATACGTAAATAGTCCTGAGCGGTGTATGAGAAAGGGAGACAACACGATATAAATGGATGGAAGATGAAACATATCCAAAAAGACTTGAAAATCAGCACAGAGACAGCCGGACACAAAGAAAGCACATACAGGAACCTGATAATGGTTTGCGTATTTATCTTTTGTCTGCTCCGTGTCTCTGTGTCTCTGTGGTAAAATTCTCTTATGTCGAAGAAAATTTCACCGGTACAGATCACGATACTCGCAGGGCTTCTGGCTTTTTTCTTTTTTATCCCTGAGAGCATTTCGCTTTATGTCGACTGGCTCTGGTTTAAGGACCTCAGGCTTGAAAAGGTCTTTACCACCCAGTTGAATGCCCGTATATTCTCAGCCGTGGCCGGGGGGCTGCTGGGTGTCTGCATCTCGGCAGTCAGCCTTTGGGTTGCCCTGAGGGCCACACGGGGACGGACATTCTCCGTGCAATTTTACGGAGGAGCGCTCCCCCAGGTTGATCTTCTGAAATATTTCAACAAGGTGATGACGGCCGCTCCTGTCGTTATCGGAGTGATTGCGGGAGTGTTTTTTTACAGCAACTGGCTTGGT
>JBECKU010000196.1:0-9502 GCA_040235385.1 Candidatus Sulfobium sp.
CCCCATGGCCGCCCAAAACGAGCGTTTCGATGTCCTTGGGAGAAACATTCAGTTCCATGGAAATAAACGTTCTGAACCTCGCCGCGTCGAGTACTCCCCCCATGCCCATCACTCTCCGTGGCTCAACATTCGATTCCCGCCAGGCAAGGTTTGTCATGACGTCGACGGGGTTGGTCACTACGATAAACCGGCACTCCGGTGACCTGTGCGATGCTTTCTTTACGGCTCCGGAGACGACCTCGGCATTTGCAATGAGAAGATCGTCCCTGCTCATCCCGGGCTTTCGGGGGAAGCCCGCAGTGATCACGACCACGTCCGAGCCTGCGGTATCCTCATAACTGTTAGTGCCGGTCACTTTGGAAGAAACGTTCCAGAGAGGAACGGCCTCGGAGAGATCGAGGGCCTTCCCCTGAGGGACCCCTTCCACAACGTCGAAAAGAACAACGTCAGCCAGACCGGATTGAACAAGGAGATGAGCCGTCGTTGCGCCGACATGTCCTGCTCCGATTATAGTTACTTTGGCTCTCATGAGAACGATTGATTATACGGAATGCCCGATGTCGATAGCAAGAAAAAAGGTAGATTCCCATTATTCTCCTTGACATAAAAACGAAACTTTGCTATAAATTTTTTGCATGTATCTCCCAGAAGACTGAGAAAGGACCACCCATGAGAGAAATACGTATTGCTGTCGCCGGTATCGGAAATTGCGCAAGTTCGCTCCTGCAGGGAATAGATTATTACAGGAATATTGATGGATCGGACCCTGATCATTCTCTGGGGCTCATGCACTTTGACCTGGGCGGTTATACTCCGGGCAGCATAAAAGTGGTCGCTGCATTCGATATAGACAAAAGAAAAGTCGGCAAGCCCCTGAAGGAGGCGATGCTGAGCAAACCCAATTGCACGAAAATTCTTCATGAGATAACGTCTCCCATGCCGGTGAAAGTCCAGATGGGTAAAGTCCTGGACGGTGTTTCCCGCCATTTTAAGGACTACTCTGAGGACCGGCGGTTTATAGTCGCCGAGAAGGAACCCGTGGATGTAGTGAAAGTATTGAAGCAGACTGGAGCAGAAATCCTGCTGAACTATCTTCCGGTGGGCTCGGAAAAAGCCACGGCGTTTTATGCGGAAGCCTGCCTCAAGGCGGGAGTCAGTCTCATCAATTGCATACCCGTCTTTATCGCCTCCGACAAGGGCTGGGCAAAGAGATTCGAAGAAAGAGGGATACCCATCATCGGCGATGACGTGAAGAGCCAGATAGGCGCAACGATCATCCATCGTTGTCTCGCAAAACTCTTTGAAAACAGGGGGGCGAGGATCGATAACACATACCAGTTGAATGTCGGAGGGAATACCGATTTTCTTAATATGCTGAACCGGACGAGACTTAAAAAGAAAAAGATCTCGAAAACCGAGGCCGTTCAGTCACAACTTCATATCCCCCTCAAGACCGATAATATCCACATCGGACCTTCCGATTATATTCCCTGGCTCAATGACAATAAGATCTGTTTTCTCCGGATAGAGGGGAGGGGGTTCGGTAATGTCCCGCTCCATCTGGAGATCAGATTATCGGTCGAAGATTCTCCCAACAGCGCCGGGGTGGTAATTGACGCTATCCGATGTTGCAAGATCGGACAGGACAGAAAAGTCGGCGGGCCGCTTATTTCTCCTTCCGCCTACTTTATGAAACATCCCTATACGCAGTTCTCCGACGATACGGCAAAGGAAATGGTCGAGGATTTCATCAGCGGGAAGAGAGAACGATAGACGGCCCCCTGGGACGAAAATATGTTCGGCGAAAAATTGGGACACGTCTTCGACAAGCCATTGGAGAGATTCGCCAGGCATATTCCCTTATCTCCAAATACCCTTTCTCTCATCGGTTTTCTGTTGACTGTCCTTGCTTCTTTTTTTCTTACCTTCAATCTGAGGTTGGGAGGGATCGTTATTCTGCTCGGAGGAATATTCGATGTTCTGGACGGCGTCGTCGCCCGTGTGAATAATAAGGCTTCGAAGTTCGGCGCCTTTCTCGACTCAGTTCTGGACCGATATTCCGACGCCCTTATCCTGCTGGGCATCGCATGGAACCTTTTCAGTAAGAACGATTATCCGGGGATGGTCCTGTGTTTCGGGACCATGGTGGGGGCCTTACTTATAAGTTATACGCGGGCAAGAGCCGAAGGCATCGGAGAGAGTTGCTCTCATGGTCTCATGGAGAGACCGGAACGGATCGTCTTAATCTCCCTTGGAGCCATTACTGATATGATGGTACCTGTTTTGTGGATCATGGTGGTGCTTACGCATTTTACAGTTCTTCAGCGGATACATCATGTCTGGAAAGCCACGCTGAAAGGATAGGATTTCGGGACCTTAAAACTCAATGCCTTTCCTTGCGGCCAGCCTTCTTTCATAAGGATGCTTTATTTTTTTCATGTATGTTACATAGTCGGCCAGTTCAATGATTCGATCGGTAGCACCTTTTCCGGTTAAAACGACCTCCAGTCTTTCGGGTTTCTTTTTCAGGAATTCGATGGCTTCGTCTTCCGTCAGCACTCCTTCTGAAATAAGGCATATGAATTCATCGAGTATGATAATGTCAAAACGGTCCGAGGAGAAAATCTCCTCGATTCCTGAGAGCGCTTTTTTGACCTCTTCTCTTATATTGGAACGATTTATATCCGGATTGAAATAGGGCGACTTGACGCCGGAGAAGACGATTGTTTCAACGCCTATATCCTTGAGAAGCGATACGGTCGTATCCGAATCCTCCTCCTTGAAAAACTGTGCGAACAATGTCCGCATACCCCTGCTTTTCGCTCTCAGGGCAAGGCCGATCGCCGACGTCGTTTTCCCTTTGCCGTCGCCTGTATATATATGTATCAGTCCCTTATTCATTGATGACGAGGCATATCGCTTATGCCCTCGGAATGGAGCGGGCGACGGGATTCGAACCCGCGACCTTCAGCTTGGGAAGCTGACACTCTACCACTGAGTTACGCCCGCGATAGTGTTTTATAAATCAGTCCATGAACAATTGTCAAGCAACAAACCCCGGACAGGGGTCCGGCGTTTTCTGATGACCAAAGTAGATATTACCTCTCAGGCGATATAGAATAGCGTATGGTTTACGGTAAAGATAAACTCGATAGAATTATAGGGACGGATAAATTCAATTCCATTGTATTCAATGCCTTAAAAGAATCGAGTGCTTATGTAGTCGGCGGTTATATAAGAGATGTCCTCGTCGGGAAGAGCCCAATGGACCGTGACTATGTCACAAAGGGCGGCTTTATTGGACTTCTTGGACGAGTGGCCGCAGAAGCCCGAGGAAAACTTGTCCGCATCGGAAAGGGTGAACTGTACAGAATCGTATTAAGGAACGGGATGACGCTCGATTTCTCTCCTCTGAGAGAGAACATCGCGGCCGACCTGAGCGGCAGGGATTTTACCATCAACTCCATGGCCTGGTCGCCGCAAACAGGGTTGATCGATCTGCATCAAGGATTTCAGGATATTTCCGGGAAATTTATCAGGATTGTCAACGGCGGGAGTATAGAACAGGATCCGGTTCGCATACTAAGGGCATACAGATTTGCATCCGAGCTGAATTTTGAGATCTCACACGAGACCAGATTGGCCATAATGCGATTCCGACGCATGCTCGGAGAAGCCAAAAATGAAAGGATTACATTAGAGTTCATCAAGATATTAAACGCGGAAGACACAATCAAACCGCTGTCAATGATGCTTGAAGACGGTGTTCTGTCTGAAATAATATCTTGTGACCAAGAGGACTTAGCCAATAAAGTTAATGTCATTTATCAAGTTGGGCAGAAAATAGATAAATTACCTTTGAGATATCGCTTTAAGGTCTCTAATATAGTCTCTCAAGGACTTTCACTGCGCGGCCTTTATTTTATAGAGATCCTTCTATCAGGACTTCCCGATAATCTATTGAGCCTTAGTACAAAGATAAGGAAAAGAATTGCTCTTGTCGACAAGGCGCGAAGCATTATGAAGGGGGTTGACGATGTCAAAGCAGATAATCTCTTCGAGGTACTTGACACTGTCGGAGATCCTTCGCTGGATTATATGATAACCGGGAACTTAACAGAATTTATCGAGTATCTCGAACGGTATCAGGAGATTTTAAAAAATCCGTTACTGAACGCAGAAGATATCCATGACATCACCGGGGTCGATGAAGGAATTTTGATGGGGAGGGTAATCAAAGCTGTAAGAAAAGCCAATTTTTTAGGACAGATCCGGACAAGAAAGGACGCTGCAATATTTGTAAGGAAGATCGTTCGTGATTCTAACTTAACATAATATATCTTATCAGACTTACAATATGAACATGAAATGTTGGTATTCTGTTGGTAGAGGTGTTAATAAGATCTCCCCGATGCTGACACTGCGCTGCTTATAAAGCTTGTCTACGTATTAGGCAGTAAGAATAACCTGATAAATCAGGCACTTATAATTATTTTATAAGACTTCCTTCAAGTTGATTGTTACCGACCTTCTCTGGCCTTACGCGGACAACGCTTCCCTTGACGATACCCTTTCCGCATACAAGGACTTTCACGAAATTACCGGAAGTCCCACTGAACGAATCCTCACTTATTTTATCTTCAACAACTACCTCCAAAATCGTGTCTAACTGCTCATTAAGAAATCTTTCTTTCTTCCTGCCACTGAGTTCAAGTAATTTTTCCATTCTTGATTTCACCGTTCCCGGCGATGGCCTGTCTTTAAACCGATAGGCTTCTGTCCCGGGCCTCGCAGAAAAAGGGAATATATGCATGTAAGAAAAAGGTGACTCTTCAAGCATCTCCATTGTTTCATGTGCTTCTTTTTCGCCCTCCCCGGGAAAACCAATGATAACATCGGTTCCGATGGAAATATTTCCGATCCTTGAATGGATCTTTCTCAGAGAACGGCTGAAAGATTCGATGGTATAGTTCCGCCGCATGGCCCTCAAGACTGAATTACTCCCGCTCTGTAAAGGCAGATGAAGATGTTTGCAAAGCCGATCCTCCTGCATCAGTTCGAGCAGCTCATCGCTGACCTCACCGATCTCGATCGAACTCAGACGCAGGCGGTGAATTTTTGTCTCAAGAAGAATGCCTTTGATGAGTTCGACCAGGCCCGAAACAGGTGCGAGGTCTTTCCCATATATTCCCAAGTGTACTCCGGTGATTACGATCTCCTGATAGCCGCCGTCAACAAGCTCTTTTGCTCTCCGGATAACTTCTTCCACCGGCGTGCTCGTCGATCGGCCTCGTGCAATGGGAACGGAACAATACGAGCAGGCAAAATTACATCCGTCCTGCACCTTCAGATTAGGCCGGGAATGACCGGATCTGCCAAAAAAGGGAGCAAGTGGTCTATCCAGAATTCTGTTAATGATCTCATACTTTTTCCTGCTGTCGACAATCTCAGTCACACCCTGAATTGAACCAATCTCGTCCGGCCTCAACTGCGAATAGCAACCGGTGACAATTACTTTCGCGCCGTTCTTTACACCGCGTCTGATCATCTGGCGAGAGTTGTAATCGCTTTTTTGCGTAACAGTGCATGTATTAACGACGCAATAATCAGGATTATCGTTAAGATTTACGATAGTTACACCATTTGCCTCAAGTGTCCCTTCAATAACAGAACTCTCTGACTGATTGACCCTGCAGCCCAATGTCAATAGGGCCACTCTCATTCCGGCTGTCCTGTTGCTTTAGTGTTGATGCCGTACAGGGAATGGGGCCGGGCATCTTCTATCCGGACCTTCACAATGCTCCCCTCAGTTTCCATGGAGTCGGGGATGACAACAATCTTATTGGTTCTTGTGCGCCCGACGAGCTTTCCGGGATCTTTGTCTGACGGCCCTTCAAGAAGTATCTCGACAGTCCTTCCTTCGAGCATCTTGTTCTTATTGAAGGTAATATTTTCCTGCATCTTAAGTATGCGCTCCAGGCGAGCGGATTTTATATCTTCCGGGACCGTGTCTTCCATCTCCGACGCTTTCGTACCCTTTCTCGGAGAGAATTTAAATGCAAAGGCGCCGTCATATTCGATGTCTGCGAGAGCCCGCAGCGTATCGGAATGGTCCTCCTCCGTCTCTCCCGGAAAACCGGCAATGATATCAGTCGTAATAGCAATTTCCGGCACAGCCTTTCTGAGCAGCTCTATTTTCTTTCTGTACTCCTCGTACGTATATCTCCTGTTCATGCGATTAAGGACCCGGCTGGAGCCGGACTGAAGAGGCAGATGAATGTGTTCGCACACACTTTGCAATTCCGCAATAACTCCTATTAATGCCTCGGAAAGGTCCCGTGGATGCGATGTTACGAAGCGGACTCTCTCGATTCCCAGCAGATCTATCCTTCTTAAAAGTTCGATAAAGTCGATATCACTCCTGTATGAGTTAACATTCTGTCCCAGGAGGGTGATTTCTCTGAACCCTCTCTCTGCCAGAGCGCTTATCTCCGAAAGAACACTGCTGCTCGGCCTCGACACCTCCCTGCCCCGCGTAAAAGGAACGATGCAGTAGCTACAGAAATTATTGCATCCATACATTATCGAGACCCATGCCTTGATATTGTTCTGCCGCACTGCCTCAAATTCGCTCTCAGCCAGTTCAAAATTCTCGTCCAGCATGGCGGCAGGACCCCTTCCGGAAACGGCAGTGGATAACGACTGAATATTTTGGGGCCCCAGGATAAAATCGACGAAAGGGACTCGCCTGAATAATTTTTCCTTTTCCTCCTGGGCAACGCATCCCGCAACGGCGATTTTCAGATCGCTGCGTCTTTTCTTCAGCAATTTCAGGCGCCCGAGCTGGCTGAAAAACTTCTGCTCCGCCTTTTCTCTTATCGCGCATGTGTTAAGAATAATGAGATCGGCGTCTTCCGGCGACCGGGCTCTTTCATATCCACCTTCAGAAAGCACACCGAGCATTTTTTCCGAGTCATGCTCATTCATCTGGCATCCATAGGTATAAATAAAAACGCTTTTTTGCATCTAAAAATTTACCACGAAACCCGGGATTTCTTCAATTTCTACGTGCGCCGGGTTCCAGTCGCCTCAGGGAAGCATCCTGCCGTTGAAGTCAAAAGGGGGGACTTATGTGCATTTCGGGATTTGTTGCAATATTACGACTATTCTTTTAATATTTAATTTATGTTAGGTTTGCTGAAAAAATTTATCGGGACAAAGAATGAACGGGAAATCAGGAGGATGACTCCTGTTGTCGAACATATCAACTCCCTTGAGTCCTCGATGACGGGCATACGCGACTCGGACCTCAGGGGTAAAACCGACGAATTCAGAAAACGTCTGGAAGCGGGTGAGTCCCTCGATGAAATCCTTCCGGAAGCCTTTGCGGTAGTCAGGGAAGCGTCCAGACGCGTGCTGAAGATGAGACATTTCGGCGTACAGCTTCTGGGCGGTATAGTACTTCACGAAGGCAAAATCGCTGAGATGAAGACAGGTGAGGGAAAGACCCTTGTGGCCACCCTCCCCGTCTATCTCAACGCCCTGGAAGGAAGGGGTGTGCACATAGTTACCGTTAACGACTATCTTGCAAAAAGGGATTCACAGTGGATGGGACCGCTT
Source organism: Candidatus Sulfobium sp. (assembly GCA_040235385.1). Classification (GTDB taxonomy): domain Bacteria; phylum Nitrospirota; class Thermodesulfovibrionia; order Thermodesulfovibrionales; family UBA6898; genus JBECKU01. The sequence goes on from JBECKU010000196.1 coordinate 7,621, forward strand.
TACAATTTCCTGGGATTGAGCGTGGGAGTCATAGTCCACGGACTGACCGACGAGCAGAGACAGGTTGCTTACAATGCCGATATTACTTACGGGACCAACAATGAGTTCGGATTCGACTACCTGAGAGACAACATGAAATACGACATATCCCAGTTCGCCCAGAGAGAGCTTAATTATGCGATCGTCGATGAGGTGGACAGCATCCTTATCGATGAAGCGAGGACCCCGCTGATTATTTCCGGACCTTCGGAAGAATCTACCGACAAGTATTACAGGATCGATAAGATTATTCCGAAACTGCAAAAGGAAGAGGACTATACGATAGACGAGAAGGCAAGGACCGTGATATTGACCGAAGAAGGGAACATCAAGGCGGAAAGGCTGATCGGGGCCGGTAATCTTTATGATCCGGCAAATATCGAACTCGTCCATCATATCCTGCAGGGGTTGAAAGCCCACACGCTTTTCAAAAAAGATGTAGATTATGTAGTGAAGGACGGAGAGGTGATCATCGTGGACGAGTTCACGGGGCGTCTTATGCCCGGCAGACGCTGGTCGGACGGGCTGCATCAGGCGGTCGAGGCCAAGGAAGGGGTAAAGATAGCCAGCGAAAACCAAACGCTTGCCACCATCACTTTCCAGAATTTTTTCAGGATGTACAACAAACTGGCCGGCATGACCGGTACGGCGGAGACCGAAGCCGAGGAATTTGCGAAGATATATAATCTGGACGTCATGGTCATACCCACAAACAGGCCCATGATAAGGAACGATTACTCCGACGTGATTTACAAAACCGAAAAAGGTAAATTCACTTCCGTGATAAGAGAGATTGAAGAAAGGCATGAAAAGGGCCAGCCTGTTCTTGTGGGAACGGTTTCGATAGAAAAATCGGAAGTCCTCAGCAGCCTCTTAAAAAAACGCAATATCAGGCACTCCGTTTTGAACGCGAAATACCATGAGCGTGAAGCCGAAATAATCACGCATGCCGGCCGGAGCAATGCCGTCACAATCGCAACCAATATGGCCGGAAGAGGAACGGACATCGTTCTCGGTGGAAATCCGGAAGCAGTGGCAAAAGAGTTGCTCGGCAACGGCGACGAGCATTCCGATGAACTCATAGCCAGTGCGCTCGAGGAAGCCGAGAAGAAATGCAGCCTGGACAAGGAGAAGGTCCTGTCCGTCGGCGGCCTCCACATAATCGGCACGGAAAGACATGAATCCCGGAGAATAGATAATCAGTTGAGGGGACGTTCCGGCAGACAGGGTGATCCGGGATCGACACGTTTTTATCTCTCTCTCGAGGACGATCTCATGAGAATCTTCGGCTCTGACAGAATTTCCGGCCTGATGGGAAAGCTCGGGATGGAAGAGGACGTGCCCATCGAAAACAAGATGGTATCGAGGGCTATTGAGAACGCACAGAAGAGAGTGGAAGCCCAGAACTTCGATATACGTAAACACCTTCTTGAATATGATGATGTGATGAACAAACAGAGGACGGAGATTTATGCCTTCAGGAAGGAAGTCTTACAGGGCGATTCCGTTAAAAGCAGGGTCTCCTCCATAATCGATGAAACCATCGATGAACTCCTGTCCATTTATTGTCCCGATGAAAAAAGCGGCCCGGAGTGTGATATAAAGGGACTTAACGATGCCCTGTACGGAGTATTTTCCCTGTCTGTCGATTCCTTTCCCGAAAATCCGGATGATCTCCGCGAGAAGATCCGGTCCGAAGTACGTGGAGCTTACGAGAAAAAAGAATCGGAGATCGGGGACGAGTTTATGCGCTACCTGGAGAAAATGATAGTCCTTCAGGTGGTCGATTCTCAATGGAAGGACCACTTGCTCGCCATGGATCACTTAAAAGAAGGTATCGGGC
>JBECKU010000207.1:0-28914 GCA_040235385.1 Candidatus Sulfobium sp.
GGAGAAAGGCGAGGATGAAGGAAATCAGGGTGCAATCCTCAGAGCCCTCTCAGGGTCTCTGAGGATTTTTTTTTGGAGGCAATACGTGGAAAAACTATTGAGCAGAACGTTGGGTCTTTTTGGTAAACAGTTGATCGCTGTCTCGTTTCTCCTCGTTTTGAGTGCGCAGTGCCCATTACCCGCCTTCGCCGAAAAAGCGACACCGGAAAGAATCGTCTCCCTTGCCCCCAACATGACGGAGATCCTCTTTGCTCTTGGACTCGGTGACAGGATTGTCGGCGTCACAAGTTTCTGTGATTATCCTGAAGAAGCCAGGAAAAAGCCGAAGGTGGGCGGAATGTCCAATCCTTCACTGGAATCGGTGGTTGCGCTGAAGCCAGATATCGTCGTCATGACTACTGACGGCAATCCAAAGGAATTCGAAGAGCGGTTGCGCAGCCTGAACATCAAAACCTATGTATCCAGGATGAGAAGACTCGCGGAACTTCCGGAGGGTATAAGAGATGTGGGTAAGGCGCTGGGGGTGCCGGACCGGGCTGAGAAGCTCGCGGAGAATTTGCGTTTGAGACTGGACAAGCTGTCGTCGGTAAAGCCCCCGGTCTCGTTGGCCATTCTCTTTATCGTCTGGCCCGAGCCGCTGATAGTTGCCGGGCCGGGCACCGTAATCAACGATGCGATCAGATTCATAGGGGCAAGAAATATCGCATCGGACGCAAAGACCGAATATCCCAAGTACTCTATAGAGGAAATACTCCGCCGTTCTCCCGATATGATCTTGATCGGAGATATGTCTGCTGACGCAAATGGCGAATCCGGCATCAGGGAAGTCTCCAAAGGGCTAATTCGGAGATTAAGGATATTGCCGGCAGTAAAGAATAAACGGGTCTATTATGTGAGCGACGACCTTTACAGGCTCGGGCCGAGAACGGTCCAGGGCATCGAAGAACTCGAGGATCTGCTGGGCCTGAAACAGTGAAAACCCGCATCGTGTTGATACTTTCTTTTTTTTCCCTGATAGTCATGGGGTCGCTCTTCATAGGTCCGACGGCCATCAATCCTTTTTCCATGGACGAGACCTCCAGGGTGATCCTCTTTTCCGTGAGGGCGCCGCGCATATTCGTTGCAGTCCTTATGGGCATGGCCCTCGGAGCCTCGGGTGCCGTCCTGCAGGGGATCCTCAGAAACCCCCTCGCCGATCCTTATATCCTGGGGATCTCAAGCGGGGCATCCCTTACCGCCGCGCTCGGCATTATTTTGGGAGTCACCGTTTTCGGGACCTTCACCATACCTGTTCTCGCCTTTATCGGCGCTGTCATCACAGGGGGCATCGTGGGAATGATGGGTTGGAAGCGGGGAGGTCTCTGGCCCGAGAGGCTCCTCCTTGCGGGTGTGGGGCTGAGTTTTCTCTTCTCCGCCCTCCTGATGCTCATGATGAGCTTGTCCACTGACGAGGGGCTGAGACGGGCGATGCTCTGGATCTTCGGAGACCTTTCTATGTCCGAATGGTCGAGGGTCCCCTATGGAATGGTCTTCGTCTTTTCCGGCATGGCGATCTCTTCTTTCAGGGCAAAGGCCCTTAATGCGCTGATCCTGGGAGACGAACTCACCCACAGTCTAGGTTTCACTCCTCACCGGGAACGACTTCTCCTTTTCATGTCGGTCGGTCTGATGACCGCGGCATCGGTCTCCCTTGGCGGGATGATCGGGTTCATCGGACTTCTCGTACCCCACATCGCGAGATTTTTTCTTGGTGCTGACAGCAGGGTCCTGATCCCCGTCTCGGCGGTACTGGGAGGGGCGCTTTTATGCATCGCCGACCTGATAGGCAGATCGGTTCTGCCCCCGATGGAACTGCCCTCGGGCATTGTCACGGCCATTATAGGGTCCCCTTACTTTCTCTATCTCCTCAGGAGGAAAAATGTCCTCAGCATCTGATCCAAGAATCCTCAAAGTGAGAGATGCTAAATTTTCTTATTCAAGGGACGGATCGTTCATCGAAGGACTGTCCTTCTCGGTCGGGGAAGGCGAATTTATAGGGCTTCTCGGGGCGAACGGGTCGGGTAAATCGACGATCCTGAAGATCTGCAGCGGCATCCTTAGGCCCTCTTCGGGAGAAGTTGTGCTCTGGGAAAAACTCCTGCATACATATTCGACGAAGGACAGGGCAAAACTAATCAGTTATCTGCCCCAGAGCCTCGATGCGACAGTACCTTTTACGGTGAAGGAACTGGTCAGCATGGGACTCTATCCCTATGATATTCCGCCCGCAATGACCGCCGGAGATGCACTCGATATGGTCGGGCTGACGGACAAGGCTGATGCGCACCTTACCGACCTGAGCGGCGGCGAGAAGCGGAGGACGTTCATCGCGATGACCCTCCTCCAGGGCGCGGGGCTGCTTCTGCTGGATGAGCCGCTCGCGAACCTCGACATCAAATACCAGATAGAGCTGATCAGGCTCCTCAAGAAACTCATATCCGACAGGAACATCTCGGTTGTAATGGCCCTTCACGATATCAATATTGCGATGCAGTTTGAGAAGGTAATGCTGATAAGGAACGGCAATATCATCGGGTCCGGTCCTCCCGGCGAGGTCCTCACTGACGTACTGCTCAGAGACGCCTTCGACGTTGAAGTGAAGGTAGCAAGGCTGCCCGGAGGGAAGGCGTTTGTCAATTATGAGAATAATTTTTAGAAAGAGGAGAACTATTCCGTGAAGAAGATCATATTCGTTACAGGGGGTGCAAGGAGCGGGAAGAGCAGGTTCGCACTTGAGAACGCCTTGCTGGTCCCCGGGAAAAAGGCCTTTGTCGCAACAGCAGAGGCGACGGACGCAGAGATGCGTCTAAGGATAGAGAAGCACAAATTGGACAGGGGTGGGTCCTATGACACATTCGAAGAACCCTTCGGCATCTCCGATCTGTTGAAAGAGTTGGACGGGTCTTACCGGGTTGTGATTATCGACTGTCTGACCCTATGGATGGCGAACCTCATTTGGCGCAATGCAAACATCGATGAGGAGGTCGTAAAATTCATCAATACCCTTCGGGATGTTAGAGGAGATACCTTGATATCTATCGTATCGAATGAAGTGGGAATGGGCATAGTCCCTGAGAACGAGACGGCCAGGAAATACAGAGATCTGGCCGGTTTTCTGAATCAGAAAGTCGCCTCGGTCGCCCATGAGGTCTATCTGACCGTGTCGGGAATACCGGTGAAAATAAAAGGATAGGAAGGGAGAATAACGATGCGCGGGATTCTGGAAAAAATACAACCGGCAAGCGGAAGACTTGCAGAACAGGCAGGCAGGAGACTTGACAGCCTGACCAAGCCTCCGGGGAGCCTGGGAAGGCTGGAAGAATTCATTAAAAAGATCGTCTCGATAACGGGGGATGCCATGCCCGTTCTCGACAGGAAAGCGATCTTCACTTTCGCAGGAGACCATGGGGTTGCCGACGAAGGCGTATCGGCCTTCCCCAGGGCGGTGACCCCACAGATGGTCCTCAATTTCCTGAATGGGGGAGCGGCCATTAATGTGCTTGCCCGACATGCGGGCGCAGAGATCGTGGTGATCGATATAGGGGTAGATTACGATTTTGCCGGCGCTGCCGGGCTTTTGTCGAAGAAAGTTATGAAAGGAACGAAAAACATGCGGAGGGGTCCCGCCATGCACAGGTTCCAGGCGGAAGAATGCCTCTCGACGGGCATCGCTCTCGCCGACGAATACGCAGCAAATGGGTTTAAGATTTTCGGGACCGGGGACATGGGGATCGCAAACACCACACCTTCGGCGGCGATCGCATCCGTTCTTACCCGTCGGCCCGTCGCCGAGGTGACCGGAAGAGGCACGGGAATAGACGATAAGACTCTTCAGAACAAAATCAGGGTTATTGAAGACGCGATAACTCTCAATAAACCCGATCCCGAAGACGCGCTGGACGTACTCGCAAAAGTAGGCGGAACAGAGATCGGGGGGATTGCAGGTCTCATTATCGGCGCATCCGCCAACAGGGTACCTGTAGTTATCGACGGGTTTATATCCACTGCGGGTGCGCTGATCGCTTACTGCCTCGAACCTAAGACAAGAGATTACATGTTCGCCGCACACCGGTCAGTCGAGAGAGGACATACTGCTATGCTTGAAAAGATCAATCTGAGGCCGATCTTGGATCTCGATATGAGACTCGGCGAAGGGACAGGGGCTGCGCTGGCCATGCATATCATCGAAGCAGGGGTAAAGATTTACCGGGAGATGGCGACGTTCGCCGAGGCTGGTGTTTCGGAGAAGTAAGTATATGAAAAAAATGATGCTCGCGTTCCAGTTTTTGACCATATTACCCTTCGGGTCTTCGCAGAAGGTCGCTGACGAAGAAATAGGAGGCAGTTCGGCGTTGTTCGTCCCGGGCGGCTTCCTGCAGGGCGTACTGCTCATACTCGCTGATTATCTTTTAACCGCGATCTTTCATCCCGATCTCGTGATCGCCTTGGTAATACTCATACTTGTACTCTCCAACGGCGGCTTCCATCTCGACGGGCTTGCAGACACCTTCGACGGGCTCGCGATCAAATCTACTGGCGAAACTGAAGCTGACCGGGAAAGGCGGCTTACAGTCATGAAGGAAGGTGCAACGGGACCTGCGGGCGCTGCAGCTATTGTGTTCGCGCTCGCTCTGAAATATCTCGCTATCAAGAATATCTCAAATTTCCCCTATTTCACTTATTACTCTTCTCTCCTCTTTATGCCTATGGCCTCGAAATGGACCGTGGTGGCCTGCATGTTTCAGGGAAATCCTGCGCGTCTCAATGGTCTCGGGGCCGTCTTTATCAGAGGCACCGGAGGGAAAGAAATGATTATTTCGACGATGATTTTTTTCTTTATGTTACTGCTGGTCCCGTTGTCTTTCGGGAAATATGCCCCAGACGACAGCCTCTTCCTTTTCTCTCTCGCGGCGCTTTTCTTTCTTTATCTGTTAAGCCGTATATGGGTCATTCTTTCCGAACGGAAATTCGGGGGTCTCACCGGCGACATTCTGGGGGCATTAAGCGAGTTCGCAGAGATCATTTTTCTATTCATGGTAATAACATGGTCACGACTCTTTACCTGATAAGGCACGGCGAGACAGAGGGCAGCGAAAGGGCCTCTTACAAAGGAAGCATCGACGTGCCGTTGTCCGAAAACGGAATCCGGCAGATGCGGGAGGCATCCGATTTTCTCCTGAAACTGCTTGAGAGTTCATCCACGGTGAAACGCAGTTATCTCCAGGACGTCCACGGGTCCGGAGACCGATCATCCCGAGCTGCCTGCGAGTTTGATAAGCGGAGGTCGGGAGCTTGCACGAATTCACTCGCGGCGGTCTATTGTTCGTCGCTGGCCAGGGCTGTCAGGAGCGCTGAGATCATCGCCGCCCCGCACGGCCTTAATACGGTAACAATACACGGATTAAGGGAAAGGTCTTTCGGAATCTGGGAGGGGATGACCTTCTCCGAGATAAAGGAGAAGTACCCTGAAGAGTTCGGCTTATGGGCCGGCAATCCTCTGAAATACGGCCCGCCAGAGGGAGAGAGCACACTGGAAGTGAAGGGAAGAGTCATCGGGGCCCTGCAAAAGATTCTGTCTAAGCACAGGGGTGATAAAGTGGCGGTAATGGCACACGGAGGAGTCAACAGGATCATCATCTGCCATGTCCTGGCAATCCCCCTTGAGCATCTTTTCAGAGTGGAGCAGGACCACGCAGCGATAAACGTTATCGAGTTCTGGGACAAATATCCCGTAGTAAAACTGATAAACGGCAGAGCATTCAACAAACCTGACAGGCAGCACCAGGTATGACAGGGGAATCCCGTGAAAAACGGGAACTGCCCCGCAACTGTAAAGGGAACGAAAGCCTGAAGAGCCACTTGGCCCCATGGGCCCGGGAAGGCAGGCGATTAGGCAGCCCTCAGTCAGGATACCCTTCATACCTGCAAACAACACCCTTCGAGGGAAGAGGAGGTAAATGATGAGACATGACAGCGGTTGATCGGATGTCCGGGCGTACACCAAAAGAGGCGAATTAATCCAGATCATAAAGGAGAATTATTCATGTATAAATATTTATTTTTGATTCTGTTTCTTTGTACATCATTGCCTGTGTCGGCTGAGGAAAACGATACGACAACACTTGAAGAAGTTGTGGTGACTGCAACGCGTTATGAGGAAAAGATCGCAGATTTACCGGCCAGTGTCTCGGTGATAACGGAAAAAGATATCAGGAACTCGACTGCGCAGAATATCCCCGATCTCCTGAAGACAGAGGCGGGCGTGCACGTCAACGATATCACCGGAAACAACCGTTCTTACACCGTGGATCTAAGCGGTTTTGGCGAAACCGCTGCCCTGAACACATTGGTGCTCGTGGACGGCAGACGCATCAACGAGGCCGACTTAAGCGGCGTGGACTGGTTGAATATCCCCCTCGACCGGGTCAGCAGGATCGAGATAATAAGAGGGGGCCGGGGAAGCGTGCTTTACGGCGACAATGCGACCGGCGGCGTGATCAATATTATTACAAAAGAGGGCGAAGGCGGTTTAAATGCAGGAATCAGTCTGGCCGGAGGCAGCTACGACACATTCAAGACTGACGCTTACGGAGGCGGAAACATCGGCGACCTGTCATTTCACCTTTCCGGGAATTACATCACATCCGACGGATACCGGGACAACAGCGATACCGAATCCAAAGACCTCGGCCTGAATGCCGCCTATTATGTGAAGGATTTCATGAAGATCGACTTCGGCAGCGGATATCACAAAGATCATACGGGTCTGCCTGGAGCACTGAAGGAGAGCGATTTTGCGGCCGGGTTCTCCAGGACCGATTCCAAATTTCCCGATGATTTCGTAGAGATCGAGGATTACTATTTCACATTCGCGCCCGAGGTCTATTTCCATGGGGGGAGTCTGTTTCGGCTCGACACCTCCTACAGAAAAAGGGACTTTTTGTCGTTCAGCTCCGGCGACTATGGACACTTTCTGGGTGACAGCGAGATAAAAACAACGGCTTTATCACCGCAGGTCGTCATTAAGTCCGAATTTGACAAGATCAGCAACAGTCTGACGGCAGGCGTTGATTATGAGAAAATCGACAACGACATCGTAAACGATTCCCTGTTTTTCGGCGAGCGCTCAATCGGGATATTTAACCTGGAAAAAGAGAGCGTCGGATACTTCGCCCACGACGAAGTCGCGTTCATCGACCTCCTGCATCTTTCGGGGGGATACAGGCATGACAGGGCGGAATTCAATTTTGAACCGAGCATTCCCGACAGTGTCACTATGTCACAGGATTTGTATACTGCCGGCATCAATTATACTTTCTCCAAGAAGTCTTATGCCTATGCGAACTATTCCAGGAGTTTCAGGTACCCGGTCCTTGACGAACTTTACAGTTTTTTTACCAATACGGTCAATACCTCCCTGCTTCCGCAAACATCCGATGATTACGAAATAGGTATCAGGCATTATTTCACTGACGGATTCTATACTCACATAAACATCTTCAGGCTGGATACCGAAGACGAAATCTTCTTCAACCCGGTTACTTACCAGAATGAAAACCTGGACGGAAAGACCAGGAGAGAGGGTGTGGAGATCTCTTTTGACGCTACGGCTACTGACTGGTTGACTGTTAAGGGAAGCTACACATTCCTCAGCACGGAAATCAAAGAAGGCATTTTTGAGGGGAAGGATGTGCCGAATGCGCCCAGACACAAGGCAGCCATGGAAGTGATTTATAATGTTACAAAAGAGGCCACTGCCGCCCTCAACGGGATCTATGTCGGGGAGAGGCCTTTCATCAGTGATTTCTCAAACGAATTCGGAGATCAGGAAGCTTATTTAATTGTGAACGCCAAGTTTAAGTATAAGTGGAAGTCTCTGACGGCCTTTATAGATATAAACAACCTTACCAATAAGGAGTATTCCAATTACGGCGTCATCGGAGGGGTACCCCTCGAGAAGGCATTCTACCCTTCGCCCAAGAGGAATTTCCTTGCAGGTCTAACACTGAAATTCTAAACGAGCGTTGAGACTTTATGGCCTGACCGGACCGAAAGTTATGGCACTGAGAAACAACATGATACTTTCAGTCATCCTTCATGCGACTGCCCTCGTCTTGGGTGTGGTCCTGCTGGGAAGGGGCGCGATTTCACGCGCCCCTCAACAATATATTGCCGTAACATTGCTTAAAGATGAGCGCGTAAAAAAACAAACGTCGGGAGACAGCGTGGAGGAGTTGTTCAAAAAGAAGGCGCCCGTCACCAGGAAGATGCCTGTTACTAAGAGGGACCCTATCACATCAGAAAAACCGGAACGGGCATCCCGAAAAGTCTCCCATGAGATCACACCGCGAAAAGATCAACCGTCTGCGCCACCTCCTGACGGAGGTGACATTATCGAAAATATAGTGGACCCGACAAAGGGAAGGTCTTCAGGTGCCGGGGCAACGGAACAGGCCGGCCGGATAACCGGCATCTCCGGACCTCCTTCCGGAACAACTCTCTTTGAAGATCATCCCGGTTCCTCGACCGAGATCCTCGCAGATGATGGAGAAAATGAGGAAGCCAGTGGAAAAACCATGTCGGTCAGCTTAATACGGACTGCCATTGAAAAGTCCTTAAGATACCCGGTCCTTGCCCGGAAAAGAGGAATCGAGGGGACAGTGATTGCAGAATTCGGCGTAGACGAAAGAGGCCTTCCCGGTGATTTAAAGGTCCTCCGTAGCTCGGGATGGGAAGTACTCGATTCGGCCGCGCTCGACACAGTGGTCAGAGCCGCGCCTTTCCCTCACATCAAAGGGAAGATCGAGATTCCCATAACATTTAAATTGAAATAGCCTGCGAAATTTTTATTGTGGTGAGTCAGCAGAGAGAGGGAAGGAGAGGCAAGCCGCTGCCGGAAAACCTCTCCCTCCTATCGTAACTTAAGGCTTCTGGATATAAATTTCCCAGCTATCGGCGAGCTTTACAACTTCGAACGGAAAGCCTTTGTCCTGCGCAAACCTCGGGAGAGAATCTTCCGCGGAAGCGGGCGCATCACAAAGTATCTTAAGAAGACCGCCCTCGGGGAGTTTTTCAAGAGCCTTTTTTGTAAGAACCAACGGGTAGGGACATACCCTCCCCAACACGTCCAGAGTCTGCGTCGGGGTCTGTGATTTCAAGTCTGCCATTTGCTGAATCCTCCTTAGTAATAATTAACAGAAAAGGAGATGGTCAACTGATTCCATCTCTTTGGCAATTTCGCTGAAGGGCACGATCTGGGCATTTGTCTCTCCGCCGATGTCCTCGGCATCCATCAAGAGGTCATTTTCCGTAAGACCGAACCTGTCAAGGTCTTCCTTGCATACAAGGACCTTCAGATCAAGGAGAAGGGTGTTCTTCATGTGCCCCTCTAAAGTAGTTACATCGTAGTGTTTCGCCGCCTGGTTCTTGTGACAATTGAGGACGCCGTCGCCGATAAACGCAATCGATGCCTCAACGAGGTCTCCGTCCGCCAGGTATATCTCTACGGACTGGCTCGCGATCGCATGGGTCAGGGCCAGCCTCGATGCCTCAGTCTTGTAGGGAAGTGACCTCACAACAAAAGCAAGTCTTTTTGTAGCCATATTAATCTCCTCCTATGTGAAGGACTCTATCCGCATCAAAGGTGCTTGCGAGATACCAGTCCATGCTGTGGCTCTTGACGCCTTCCATCGTATCTTCCTTGTGGTACCCTCTTGCCGCCGCGCAAGCTTCACAGGCGGTGATCTGAAAATTACCCGTAGCAATAAGTTCCTCCACTGTCTTTGCAAGAGACGAATAATCTTTGAATGACTTCTGCCCTTTTTTCGAAAGCATCGTTGCGTTTCCGGAGAGCCACAAATCCACTTTATGCCCTTTGTTCACCGCGGCCTGGGAGAGCTTCACTGCAAAATCGAGCGACAGCGAACCGACCAGCGATGAAAAAGTACCTATAGTCAATTTTCCCATAACGTCCTCCTTATAAATATTAGAGCCAGATTATCTTTTCGTAATCGTTGAAAATAATGTCAACCACATCGTCATATGTCACGGATTTTACGCGGCTGTCCAGATCCGAAGCAGTGAATCCCCTGGTCTCGAGATCCTCCGTAAGCACGTAGAAATTTAACGACTTATCCAGGATCGGCGAGGATTTCCCATTTTCCTTGACTGCTGCGTGATAGACACCGTTTCCGACGAAGATAACGCCCATCTTTTCGGCGGACAACCTGTCCAGGATATCAGAGCCAGTTCTGTAGTCACTGAAAAAAACGCCAAGTTTCACCGGTACACCTCCTGTTTTTGATTTTTCGGGAAAGCTCAATTTTATAACAATTAGTGCCGCTCTTTGTCAATAAAAAATATGTTATAAGAATCCCTACTGAGACTTATAAGCACCTCAGCGGAGCACAATAAAAAAGGCGGAATATGTTATCCGCCCTTTTTAAAGTTATGCCGGCTACCTTACATTTCAGTCAATGTAACCGCACCTGTTGAGCATACGCTCACGCATGTCTCACAACCTTCGCACAAGTCAGCCTGTGCGGGATTGGCTTTGCCGTCTGCCATCTCAAATACGCTCACGGGGCAGTTGTTCACACACTCTTCGCACCCCTCGCATTTTGCATTGTCTACCGCGACTAAATACATCTGATTATTCCTCCTTCGATTGATTAACCATTTTGTGGTCCCTTTTAATTATAAATAAAACAATATATTAAAACCAAGTCCTTTTTCAAAAAATCAGGCTGTCTCCTGCTTCACGGAAACCGCGACTTTGTAAAGGACCGTGAGGATGAGAAAGCCTATCCCGTAAACACCCAGTGTAATCATCAACTCAGGTGCGGTCGGCGAATACTCGGTAACGGTCTCAAATGGGTTCGGGATAAAACCGCCCACGACGAGCCCCATGCCTTTGTCTATCCAGGTAGAGATGAACACGGCTATAAGCGCCCAGGGCAGTAAGCTTTGGTTCCTGCGGGTATTCGGGTTTACAAGAAGATAGATCCCGACAAAGGCGAGCACCGCTGCGGTCCACATAAAGGGGACCAGCTTGTCGTGGCCTTCAAGTCCGGCAAATAGATAGGTGATAGGATGAGTGTGTCCCGGGATGCCACTGTAAAAAGCGGTAAATACCTCCAGCAGGAAGAAGAAGACATTGGCGATCATCGCGTAGGTCACGATCTTTGCAAGAGACTGAATGGCCTCGGTGCCTGGATCGAATTTCGTATTTTTACGCACGATCAGGCATAAAAGTATCAGGAGGGCCGGACCTGCGGCAAAGGCGGAAGATAGAAATCTGGCTGCCATTATAGCGGTAAGCCAGAGATGTCTTCCCGGAAGACCCGCGTACAGAAAGGCCGTGACCGTGTGGATACTCACCGCCCAGGGTATGGAAAGATAGATGAGCGGCTTAGTCCATGACGGGGGCTTGACCGATTTGCGTTCGGCCTGCAAGGTGGTCCAGCCGATAACTATGTTAAGCAACAAATAGCCGCTCAGGACTACCGCATCCCAGAACATGACTGAGTTGGGAGTCGGATGGAGAATTACGTTCATGACCCTCATCGGCTGTCCCATGTCCACAAGAATGAATAGCATGCACATGGTAACCGCGGAGACGGCGAGGAATTCTCCCAGTATCACGATCTTGCCGAACTTTTTGTAATCGTGGAGATAATACGGTATCACCAGCATTACAGCGGATGCGGCCACCCCGACGAGGAAAGTGAACTGGGCGATATAGAAACCCCATGAAACGTCCCTGCTCAGTCCGGTGATTCCCAGGCCGTATTTCAGTTGAAAGAGGTACGTGATAAATCCCGCCCCGCTGATAGCCAGTAAAAAGGAAACCCAGATCCAGTAGTTTTTATTTCCGGTAAGTGCTTTCTCAAGCATTGTCGATACCTCCTATCAGATAATAAACGCTCGGCCGCGTCCCCAGTTCCGGTTTTCTGCGGATATTGAAGTGGGTCACCAGGATCTTTCTGACCTTGGAATCAGGGTCGTCCAGGTCTCCGAAAATAAGGGCCCCGTCGGACGCTTCCACGCACGCCGGCATGAGTCCCTTGACGAGCCGCTCGGCGCAGAACGTACATTTCTCCACTACTCCTATGGTCCTAGCGGGATAGGTGGGATCCTTTTTTGCGATATAGGGGTTAGGGTCTGTGTAATTGAAGCTCCTCGCCCCGAAAGGACAGGCCGCCATGCAGAACCGGCAGCCGATGCACCGGTGCTGATCCATCATGACGATGCCGTCGCTTTCCCTCCTGAAGGTCGCCTTGGTAGGACAGACTCTCACGCAGGGGGGGTTATCGCAATGGTTGCAGAGGAGCAAGAAGGGTTTTTCCTTGATCTCCTCAGGAATAAACTCATTTTCCATGGTGGGAAATGTATGCTCGTAGGTATCGGTCCATATCCATTTGATCTCATCTTTTTTCCTGGGCATGTCGGGAACATTATGAATACTGTGGCAGGCGTCGATACACTTCTTATAAATTTCTGGGTTATCGAACTTCCTCATATCCACAACCATGGCCCATCTCTTTGCCGTAATGGCCTCGGGAGTCTGAAATACTCCGGCTATATCGGATTGGACATCGGCCAGAGCTTCCTGAGATTTGCCCCGGAATTTATCGACTGCGGACAAACCCCCGATTCCCAAAATCGTTGACATCCCGGCTATCTTGATAAATTTTCTTCTGTTTATACTCATCCCTGGTTCTCCTTAGGTATGAAGTGGCAATCCCAGCAATAAGGGCTCACCGCCATATAGTTATGGCACTGGTCACAGAAGTCCTTTTTGTTGGAATGGCATTTCATGCAAGTATTTTGAAGGCTTATGTAATACTTTTTCCCCGCGGAGTTTTCGTAGATTCTGTCCGCGTTGCGGACTGCGGAATCCCTCCATCTGTTTAACAACTGCATGTGCTCCGTGCGCATAAATTCCTTTGATTCTACGCATTTTTTCTCCGCCAGTTGCTTGATCACGGGAGTGTCTATTTTCGGTTCCGGCTTGGCATTCACCTTCCCGATGTTGTAGTAGAACGGGAAAGTCGCCAAGACCACAAAGACAACCAATCCGGCAATTATTTTGCCTCCATTGTAAAGTTTCATTACTCGTTACCCTCCTTTTTCGGAAGAGGTTCACCGCGCAGGTCTGTCTCTCTTTCTTTTTCGCCCGTCATGACCAGCGCATTTGCAACAAGCTCATGAACACCGGTGACACCTACTCCGGGCACCCAGTAGTCCATCGCTGCGGAAAGCGTTGCCCTGTCAATGGCGCAGATGTTCGCGAGCATATTCACCCCATATTTATCCTTCACGTGTTTGACGGCGTTTGCGCGGGGAAGACCGCCTCTCATTCTCAATTCTATATTTTCGCCGGCATTCAACCCTGTCCCGCTTCCGCAGCAGAAGGTCTGCTCTCTGATTGTATTCTCGGGCATCTCATGGAAATTCCTGCATACGCTTTTGATAATATAACGCGGCTCCTCCAAAATGCCCATTCCCCTGGAGGTATTGCAGGAGTCATGGTAGGTCACATTGAGATGGTCGTTCCGAGAAGGGTCAAGCGTCAATTTGTCGTTCTTGATCAGGTCCGCGGTAAACTCGGCGATATGGATCATCTTGGTAGACGCAGAATTATCGAATTTCGTACCCGTAATTGGCGAGACCGGCACTTCAAGAAAATCAGCGGGACCGTTCCACGTATCCATGTACTGGTTCAGGACTCTCCACATATGGCCGCATTCCCCGCCGAGGATCCATTTCACCCCGAGCCTCTTTGCTTCGGCATAGATCTTCGAGTTCAGCCTTTTCGCCATGTCATTGGATGTGAAGAAGCCGAAGTTGCCGCCCTCGGATGCATATGTGCTCCAGGTATAGTCCAGCCCGAGTTCATGGAACAGCATGAGGTAGCCCATACACGTATAAGTGCCGGGGTCTGCAAAAAGGTCGCCCGAGGGTGTGACAAAGAGAATCTCGGCTCCTTTTCTGTTGAACGTGGGCTCGATCTTGATCCCCGTCACGGTTTCGATGTCATCCAGCATATATTCGATGTTGCTGACTATAGTGTGAGGCTCAAGGCCGAGATGATTCCCTTTCATGTAGCAATTAGCCACCGGTCCGGATATCCAGTCTGTATTCAATCCCAGAAGGTTGAGAAGCTCCCTCCCCATCATCGTGATCTCGGCCTGGTCTATCCCATAGGGACAGAAGAGTGAACAACGGCGGCATTCGGTACACTGGAAGTAATAATACCAGATCTCTTTCAGGACATCGATATTCAGTTCCCGGGCCCCAGCGAGTCTCCCGAGAAATTTTCCTGAAGTGGTAAAATACTTCCTGTATATCGACCGCAGAAGTTCCGCTCTCAAGACCGGCATGTTCTTGGGGTCCCCACCCCCGATAAAGAAGTGGCATTTGTCTGCACAGGCGCCGCATCGTACACAGATGTCCATGAACAGCTTAAAAGAGCGGTATTTCTCAAGACGGTCGGCGATGCCTTCCAGCACCGTTCCCTCCCAGTCTTTGGGGAGTTTCCAGTCGTCGTTGACCGGGGACCAGTCGCGGGCATTGGGGAAACCCAGTATTTCAAGGTTCTTCCCCTTTGCACCCCAGCAGTACATACCGGGCTTGAACTCGGCCGGGACATCCATCCATTCTTTATCCGGAGGAGTATAATTGATTTTTGACAGTTCGTCTGGTGTAGGATTCTTGGCCATATACTTACTCCTTTTCGACTGGTAGCCCAGCCTTTTTCATTTTTTCCCTGAAATCGTCTTCATATTCATCATAGGTGTGGAGCTTGACGGGGTAATTCCAGGGGTTGATATGCCGATTCATCCGGCTGTCATTCGGCATGTTGCGCGTCGGACTGAGGAAAACTCCGCCCATATGCATGAGCTTGCTCATCGGGAAATAAATGAGCAGAACACTGAGAAGAAATAGATGGACGTAGAAGATCGCCCCGATGCCTTCAGGAATAACAGGATGGAAGCTGATCAAACCCATTGCCAGTTCTTTAACACCCACGACATAGACCTTGTAAAAATACCGCATGAGCACGCCGGTGCCTGCCAGTCCGAATATTAAGAAGAGAGGAAAATAATCGGAAGGAAGAGAAATATATTTGATGAGAGGCATCGAAATTCTTCTGAAAAAGAGATATGTCACGGCCACCAGGATAACCACGTCGGTCATGTAAAGAATCGGCGCGCCTATCTGGAAAAAGCTGTCGACGCTTTCTACCAAACGTATGGGGCCCGGCACATCCTGGATAAAAAACCTGAAGTGCCTGACGAAAATTATAAGGAACGACCAGTGAAAGGCAAGACCTGCCAGCCAGAGAAACTTCTCCGACCCGTAAGCGATCTTCGGTCCCTCCCTGTAATCGACTTTTGTGTTGCGGAAGAGGGACCGGAACAGAAATACCTCGAGAGCCATTCTGCCGATTACACCCATCGTGCTGGAAGGGTTATCCAGCTTATTCTGCCTTATCCAGGGGAGAGATTTCTGCTGTCCGGCGGTCGTCGGTATTGAAAAAGGAACGGCCGAACGCCCCCACAGCAACACCCGGTAGATGAACCCCAGGATAAACGTGGCGATCGCCACATAGGGGATGACAATGCCGAAGAGAACTTGCAGGTTTGCCACCTTGACCCCTACATAGGCAACCACCATGAGCACTATGACTGCGAAGAAAGGAAACAAGATTTTCATTTAGTTACCTCTTTAACTTTTATCAATGTTGATCTTCACGAGGCCCAAATTTCTCATCATTCGCCTCATCCAACCTGTTAGCCCTTTGTAACAACCTGAAGGTCATATTCCTCAGCTCATTTGACTTGATGTCATAAAGCTTCTCCCGGCAAGCCATGAAGATGTCGAAGGACAGCAGCCCCAGTTTATCGATTCGGGCATCGATAACGGACATTTCTTCCCAGGAGGGAGAGTCGTTCGAACTTTTTTCAATTTCTTCCCTGATAGTTGCCTTGAGAGAGAAGATGAAGGAGACCGCCTGGGAAGCGGTGAAGTCCTGAACCGCTCTGACCCTGATGATATTGTCGAGGAAGGGTGATACTCTCTCGGGGTTGACTTCGCCCAGCAGTTCATCGAAAATTTGTTCTATGCCCTGAAAGATCGTGGACCCGACAGGATTTGCAAACCGGTTTTTCTGTTTTTTAAGGTAATTGGAGGTTTCGGCAGGATATGTGTCCAGTATCTTGTCGAACCAAATCTTGAGTATCTCGGATTTTTTTTCTGAAAGGAACTTCTCGACCTTCATTCTACGTCTATGACGCTCCTTAAGCGCCCGAAAATATTGCCGTCATCCGGTACATGGCTTTTTGAAATCTTTTCGACCCTGATGCAAGACACCGTTTCTCCCCCCTCATTCGTCTCCATCGAAAAATATGTGCATCCACTCGCATGGTACGGATTTTTTATTGAGGTTGGCACTCCAGATTGATCTCTGGAGTGCCAATAGTGAAAGTTATCCCTATCAGACTATACGCAGCCGGTAGGTTTCGGAAGCCCGGCGTATCTGCATGCCTGCTTGGCGGGTCCGCCCGGATAAAGCTCATACAGATACTTGGTATTCCCTTTGTCCGGTCCCATCGCCTTACCGATCTCTTTTACAAGTATCTTGATCATTGGAGCGATCTGGTACTGCTTGTAATAATCTCTGAGAAAATTGATCACTTCCCAGTGCGCATCGGTGAGCTCGATGTTGTCCTGCTTCGCAAGATGCGCCGCCAGCTCTGGCGTCCAGTCATCGAGATTCATCAGGTAACCGTCATCATCAACCTCAATCTGTTTTCCCTGAAAGTCCATCGTTGCCATGTCTTTTCCCCCTTTCTTAAAGTGGATTTGTTAAATTTTTGAAGGGATTCAATCCCGACAAACAAGAAATCAAATATTCCATACATAACAAAATTATCCGGGATTTTTTTCCTTGCCGGATTCTTTCTATGAGCTATAAAAGGTAATACAGATGCTTCTGCTTGGTCAAATAAAAAAAAATTATCGGTCAATCAGGTTTCTTTATTTTTATATAAACCACCTATAAGCGGCTGAACGGGCGCCGCTGCCGGGAGTCTTCCGGGAAGAATTATACAACTATTCACCTGATTTTTTCACCTTTATAAAGATGAATGTGGCAGTGAGCTTCCCTCTCGAGGGAGAGCCTTTCATAAACCTGTTCCGCCTCTGGTCATAATTCATCTCCATTATCTCGTAATCCTCTCCCGGGACCGCGTCCCAGGCCTCATCGGAATTGTTGTATGCAAATCCCAGCGCGTCGACATACGCATCACCCAGGTTATGTCCTGACCGGTCATATACATAGACCGACCCGCATTCGCATATGCCCCCGGAAAATGTATTTCCGAAGCGGCCGGTTATTTCGCGAGGTTCTTCGATCATCCCGCCGCAAAAGGGGCAACGCAATATATTATCTTCGGCCGTTCCTCTCATATGTCGACAAGTATTTTAACAGTTTCCTCCGCCAATTTCCCAATGTCAAAGGTCCTTAGATCGCCGTCAGCATATATTTTAATTCTGCTTTCGTCGCCGACCAGCTTCTTCACGTCAAGGGCCAATCCGCTTAAAGAGAAGACTTTTATGATAATGACAGTGTAAGCGCGCACGGTCGCATCAAAGTCCTGCAGATATTCGGCCAGTGGAAGGACGGAGACGTCGATGAGATCGGGCCTCTCTTCTCCGATCCTCATAACTGCCCTGAGCACTCCTTTCCTCAGAATCTCTTCGTCATGGAAGGATGCGATGATCGGAGCAATATCAGCTAGTTGCCCTGGACAATTGCGGACTATCTCTCCAAGCATCTCCGGGGCGCTCCAGGCATTATTCCCCGATTCGTCCCGCATCATCCATAGGAGCCTCTGGGCCAAACTGCGGACTGTCTCAGGGTCCTTTTCCTTAATGCTCCCTGCGATCACACCTATAGCCTCTATGGACCGCCAGCATATCAGGCTCTCCTTGTCGTACGTGAGAGATATCAACAATCTGAAGGTTGCCCGTTTTTTTTCGCGGGCGAGAGAGAGCAGCAGCGGCAAGTCGTTTTCTTCGAGGGCTTTCATGACCCTCTCTTTTTCAGCCACTTTTCTTTCTTTCCGTCTTATAGAGCAAGGCCTGCCGGACCAGACTTTCCGCCCATTCAGGTGCACCATACGCATGCACATGAGTATAAGTAGCAAGCGTATTTTTGTAACAGATCCCATCGAGTTTTTCTTCGATTCCCTGCCCCCGCCTCATCCTGAATGAAAAATTAATGCCCTCCCCACCGGCGCTTTCGACCACCCTCGAGTAGTGGAATTCATGCCCCTTCAGGATTGTTCCCGGGGCATAAAAAGGATTCTGCCGGTCCACCTCTACGATGGTATATCCGTGGGCCTGGGGCCTCTTTTCGAGCCTGAATTTGAGAGGGAATACTCCGGCCATGGGATAAGTCTTACCATCGAGCAGAAGTTCTTTCCCCAGATACATCAGGCCGCCGCACTCCGCATAGACCGGCAGTCCGGCCTCTATCGCCTTTTTGAGGGACTTTCTGAAAGTCGCATTTTTTGCAAGGGCGATCGCGTTCGTCTCCGGGAAACCGCCGCCGATATATAAGGCGTCGATCTCGGGTAGTCTGTCCCCGGTCAGAGCACTTATCTCCAGGAGTTCAGCTCCTCTTTTTTCAAGTTCTTCGAAATTTTCAGGGTAGTAAAATTGGAAGGCTGAATCTCTCACGACCCCTATGACCGGGTTCATCCGCCCCCGGGCAAAGGGCGGCCGGACCGTAGAGAAGGATTTTTGTTGCTTTGGGGTCTTCAGTGTAGGCGCCCGCCGGGCG
Organism: Candidatus Sulfobium sp.; assembly: GCA_040235385.1. Classification (GTDB taxonomy): domain Bacteria; phylum Nitrospirota; class Thermodesulfovibrionia; order Thermodesulfovibrionales; family UBA6898; genus JBECKU01. The sequence goes on from JBECKU010000207.1 coordinate 18,893, forward strand.
ATTTCAAGTATCCCGTTCAGGTCTATGTATTTTTTTGCGGTCTCAGAGGCAAAGGAAATCGCCTTTTCCACTTCCGGATGCTCCTGAAAGGGTGTGAGCCCCATATGCCTCTCGGCGAGCATCCCGCCGCCTAGTTTCGGTATCGCCCCGAGAACAGGCACCCCGCAATACGTCTCGATTACTTCCCGGATCAGGTTTTCGTGTCTCGAGCCCGCGATCTGATTGAGGACCACAGCCCTCAAGTCGACCTTCGCGTCGAATTTCCGGACGCCGAGAACCATGGCCCCCGTCGTTCTGGTGACCTTTGTACAGTCCAGTATCAGGATGACGGGGGCTTTGAGTAATTTTGCGAGTTCCGCAGTGCTATAGGTACCGGAGGGGTCCATCCCGTCGTAAAGTCCCCGGTTACCTTCAATGACCGCGCAGTCGGCGTTTCCGAAGTGCGAGTTGAATGAAGAGAGGACCTTCTTCGGACCAATTAAAAAAGGGTCGAGATTATAGCATAGACGTCCCGCTGCCGCTGAGAGCCAGCCAGCGTCTATGTAATCCGGCCCTTTTTTGTATGGAACGATAAAAAGCCCTTTTTCCCTCCATGCCGCAATCAATCCGAGCGAAAGGGTCGTCTTCCCCGACCCGCCCCTCAAGCCCGCAATAACCAGTCTCGGACGGGAAAAAGGCAAACCGCCGTTATGTCTCTTAATCGTGTTTCTTCGGATACTTTATATTATTTGATAAGACCCTTTTCGCGCAAATATTCTTCGCTCGGGATCTCAACTGAACTCGCGCCGCCGCCGTAAGAGTACATGAGCCTGCCGGCATCGATCATCGCTCTCATGGCCTTCTTGACTTCGTCCGGTTGAACATTCTGCTCGGCGGAAACGCCCTTGATAATATCCTTCTCTTTCAGCTTCTTTTTACCCTTTGCCGCTTCTACGAAGGCAAAAATCTTGTCTTGAAGTTCACTCGTTTCCATAATGCATTACCCCCGCAATAAACTTTATTGTTTACAAGAAGGCAGCGGTCTTACGACCGCCGCCTTTCCTTCTTTTCTTATTTTACGACCATTTGAAAGTGGAAGCTGTCCGCAGCGTGTCCCTCATGAACGTAAAGTCGTCGATTGACTGGAAGGTAAAATCTATTCCGGTGAGAGAGAAGAACCTCTCCCATCCGATTCTTTCTATCCATTCGCCGATCCTCTCATGCTTTCTCGCATGGGAAGCATATACCTCAACTATATGCTTGATGGCGGCAACGACCTTCGGCCACCTCGGAGGCTCATTCGAGATATAGGGGATAACAAGCTTGGAGAACTTCGGATTGCTTCGCAAACTGTTAACCTTGCCGCCCACAACGATAGCAATTCCGTCGCGTTCGGGGTTCTTGATGCTGATCGGCGGACATACTGTAAAGCAGTTACCGCAGTACATGCATTTGTCCGGATTGATCTTCACGCTCTTCTGGGCCGGATCAGGGCTGATGGCCCTGGTGGGACAGGACCCGATGACCGTCGGAAGTTCGCACATGTTCTTGAAATTCTCGTGGTTGATGGTGGGAACTTTCGTATGAACCGCCACTACGGCGATATCCGAGCAGTGGACCGCACCGCACATATTCACGCAGCAGGCTACGGCAAGACGGACTTTATTCGGAAGCCTCTTGGACTCAAAGTACTCGTAAAGCTCGTCCATCATGGATTTCACCAGACCCGATGCGTCCGTGCATGCGCTATGGCAGTGCACCCAGCCCTGTGTGTGGACGACATTGGTAATGCCGGGCCCGATACCTCCCATCTTATAACCCTTGGCGCTCAGTTCCTTTTTCAAAGGCTCCAGATTTTTCTCGTCCGATACGAGGAACTCTACATTGTTTCTCGTCGTGAAACGGAGATAACCGCCACAGAACTTCTCTGCAAGATCACATATCTCCCGGATCGTGGTTGTGGACAAAATCCTCGGGGAAGCAACCCTTACGGTCCAGAGCTTGTCCCCGCTCTCGCCGACATGGACCATCGTCCCCGGGGTCATCACTTCGTGATATTTCCATTTCCCGTAATTCTTCTCGACGACGGGCGGTATGAACTGCTTATAATGTGGCGGCCCTATGTCTGTTTTTCTCTCCGGTAATGCCATCTTATTTCATCCTCCTTTATAAGATAAAATTATTTAAAATTTGTAAACTCCGGTCTTCTTCTCTTCTGCCTCTTTGGCCTTGTAAGCGGCGATATCTTCTTCCGTATAGAACATGAAAGGATCTTTTCTAGGCTCCCTGATCTGCTGCGGCTGAGGAGGAACCCCTATAGCCTCCAGGAACGACCTCATGCCTTTCATCTCGATAACCTCTCCGATCCTCTCTCTGGGTTTCGCGTTGTCGTCCCACCAATCCCACATCTTACGGATCAGATCCTTCAGTTCGGTATAAGGCGGCTCAAGTTTGATGAAGGGTACGATAACCCATGACAATAGAGAGCCCACGACGATCGGAGCTTTACTTCCTATACAGAGAGTAGCTCCTCTTTCCCCGCTCGGCCTTAATGCCTTTGTCATTCTGGTGATGCAATGCATGCACCTGCTGCACTCGGAATTTTCTATCTTGAGCTCTTTGCCGTCATAACTCATGCACTGTGTCGGACACATGCTGACGATTTCCGACATGATATCCATACCTTTAGAGGCATATTTCTTTACTTCGTCCTGGTCGATCTGTATGTCGCCCTTCCAGGTCCCTATAATGGACAGGTCGGAGCGGGCGATCGAAGCGACGCAATCACATGCGCAGCCAGCGGCTTTTATCTTGAACTTGTAAGAAAACATCGGCCTGTGCAGTTCGTCCTGAAACTCCTGAGTCAGGTTGTTACAGAGATCGAGCGTATCGTAATTCGTCCATTCACAACGGCCCGGTCCTACGCAACAACTGGGGGTCCTGAGGTCGGAACCCGAACCGCCGAGGTCCCATCCCCGTGAAGAATACTCGGCAAACAGAGCTTCAAGCGCATCCGTTTTTGTACCGAGAAGAACGAGGTCGCCGGTTGAGCCGTGCATATTGGTCAATCCGCTGCCGTACTTGTCCCAGATGTCGCAAATCTCTTTGAGAGCCTTGCTCGTATAGAAGAAGCCGCTCGGTTGGTTCAGCCTCACGGTATGGAAGTGTGCAACCCCGGGGAATTCCTCTCCGAGTTCGGAATATCTTCCGATAATTCCGCCTCCATAGCCGAGGACACCCACGATACCTCCATGCTTCCAATACCCCAGCTTCGTTTCATAGCATTTTTCGAGATGTCCGACAGCATCGTTTGCCATCTCGTTGTTCTTGGCTGCCTTCTTCATCTCCGTGACGAAGCTCGGCCAAGGACCTTTTTCCAATTCGTCGATCAAAGGCGTATTATACTTCTTCATCGAATCCTCCTTTATTATGATTTTCTTAAAGCAAGCCCTGGAATCGAAAAAATACAGGTGCTAAAAAGCTTAAAACACCTTATATCTAATGGTCAAATAAAAAAAATTAATCTACGAATCATAATTATTTATTCATCTCAAATCCAGAGATATCAGGTTTAATGTCTGACTGTCATCGAACGTATGTCCGGGACTTTTTTCTGTTTACACGGCACCCTGTATAAGTGCTATACTTATCGGGCTTAAAGATCAGCAGAAATTATTTTTCGGAGAAAAAAATGCGCAAAACGTTCTGCTTTTTGTTCGTTCTATTATTTTTCTGCGCAGGTGCGGCCGCTGCCCAGGAATCCCCCCTGGTCAACAAGATCGAGATCCGGGGACTGAAAAGGATTGAAGAAGGGGCGGTCAAATCAAAAATCTCGCAAAAGACGGGCGAACCCCTCTCGCAGGAAAAAATCGCAGAGGATATAAAATCTATCTTTAAAATGGGTTATTTCAATGATGTAAGGGTCGAGGTAGAGACGTTCGAGGGAGGTGTCAAGCTGATCTATGTGGTAAAGGAAAAACCTACGATCATAAAAATAGATTTCCAGGGCAATGAGAAAATCGAGGACTCCAAACTGAAAGAAAAGATAACGCTTTCACCCGGTTCGATAGCAGATACCGTCCTCATACAGGACAATGCGTCGAGGTTAAAGAAATTTTATGAAGAGGAAGGGTATTTGCTGGCCAACGTAGTTCCGGTAATAAAGAAAGTTTCCGAGAACGAGGTTACACTCACATACCAGATAGATGAAGGTAAAAAGATCCGCATCGACGAGATAAAGATTACCGGCAACAGGAATATATCTTCTTCCAAGATCAGGAAAGCGATGGAAACCAAGAAATGGTGGATCTTTTCGTTCCTGACATCATCTGGTTATTATAAGAAAGACCGGATGGAACAGGATGTTTCGAGGATACAGAATCTTTATTTCGATAACGGATACATCAAGGCCGTAATCGGCGAACCCGAGATCTCGGTCGACCAGGAAAATAGAGAAATGACGATTTCTATCAATGTGTCCGAAGGGGCACAGTACAGAATTTCGTCTGTCGGGGTTTCTGGCAATACGGCTTACAGCGACGCGGTTATAAAAAATAAATTGAGCATCGAACCCGGTGAGGTGTTCAGCAAGAAGAGGCTGGAAAAAGATATAGCTGAAATTTCGGACCTTTACACGCAAAACGGCTACGCCCTCGTTTCCGTCACCCCGGACCTTGTGCCGGATGACAAGGATGATACCGTCAAGGTCGTCCTTAATATCGACGAAGGGGGGAAGTATGAGATCGGGAGAATCGAGATTTCTGGCAATACCAGAACGAGGGACAAGGTGATCAGGAGAGAGATCAGGGTCGATGAGGGCGAAACATACGACAGCGCTAAACTGAAAAGAAGTTATGAGAGAATAAATAACCTTAATTATTTTGAGACGGTAGAGTTTCTCCCCAAACCGAAATACGAGGAAAAGGTGGTGGATCTGGAGGTAAAGGTAAAGGAGCGGCCCACGGGCTTTCTCAGTGTCGGCGGAGGGTACAGCTCTATCGATAAATTCATTGCCACCGCCGATCTGACGCAGGGGAACCTTTTCGGAAGGGGACAATACCTGAAATTAAAAGGCGAACTGGGCGGCACGAGTTCCCTCTATGAAATCTCTTTCAGGGACCCCTGGTTATTTGACAGGCCGATCTCCCTCTCTACAGGCATTTATAAAACAACACGGGAATATATTGACTACGACAAAGATGCCTTCGGCGTCTATTTGGGCCTCGGGAAAAGCCTCTCCGAATATTGGCGGGGGGACATATCCTATAATTTTGAGAAAGCGAAGATCTCGAACATCTCGGATGACGCCTCGCTCATTATAAGAGACCAGGAAGGAACGAAGACGACGAGCAGCATAACGCCCAAATTCATCCGAGATTCCAGGGACAATTATCTGGATCCGTCCAGAGGCTCACGAAACGTGTTCAGCTTTACTTTCGCCGGTATCGGCGGGAGCAATGCCTTTATCAAGGGAACGGTCGATTCCGGATGGTATTTCCCCTTGGGGCCGACCACGTTCATGGTGAGAGGACGTTTCGGATATGCGACCGGCATATTCGGGGAAGAACTTCCTCTCTATGAAAGGTTCTACGTCGGCGGGATCTATACAATAAGAGGACTGGGGTGGGGCGACGCGGGCCCCAGGGACGAAGCAACTGGGGACCCGATCGGCGGAACGGAAGAACTCATTTTCAATACGGAATTCATATTCCCCATCCTTACCGAAATCAAGCTGAAGGGTGTGGTATTCTTTGACGCCGGGAATTCCTATGACGATTTCGATGAGTTCGGCACTTTGCGTTATACTACAGGGACGGGTATCAGATGGATATCCCCGATCGGGCCGATACGTATCGAGTGGGGCTACAACCTGGACCAGAAGCCGGATGAGAGCTCAAATAAATTCGAATTTGCTTTCGGCAGTTTTTTCTAGACTGTAAGAGGAAAAAGAAAAGGAGAAGAATGATGAAAAAATTAGTTTTCGTGGTAGCTATCCTGGGACTTTTAACCGGTCGGCTCGCTTATGCTGAAGATATCAAGATCGGCGTTGTCGATCTCATAAAGGCGCTGAACGAGTCCGAGTCCGGCAAGAAGGCAAAAACGGAACTGGAGGGCCTCATAAAGTCCAAACAGGCAACCCTTGATGAAAAGAGTAAGAATATAGAAAAGATGAAAGGCGAACTTGAAAAGCAGGCTTCCATCCTTTCGGCCGAGGCAAGAAAGGCCAAGGAAGACGAGCTTGAGAGAATGATAAGAGAATATCAGCGGATGGTTGCCGATTCCCAGGGCGAAGTGAAAAAGAAAGAAAACGATTACACCGCCGGTATTGTGAAAGAACTGAGGGTGATAATCGAAAAGATAGGTAAGGACGAAGGGTATACGGTCATTCTGGAAAAGGCGGAGGGCATAGTGCTCTTCTCCAAAGAGAACCTTGATATTACGGACACTGTGATCAAGAAATACAACGAATCCAAGGTGAAACCCGAGAAATAGTCTCCATCCGGAAAGGAGGCGGATAACAGCACCGGAATGACAGACAGATATTCAACAGCAGGCACTTTCATAGCGGCGTCCAAATGGTCCTGAAGGTAAAAGATTTTTCCGAGATAGTCCATGGAACGGTATTCGGCGACCCCCATACGGTAATTTCCGGCGTGTCCGGGATCAGAGACGCCGGCGCAGGAGACATTACCTTTATTTCCTCGCCTAAATTCCTGAGATTCGCGAAGGAAAGCAGGGCATCCTGCATTATAGTGAATGAGCCTGTCAAGGGCATCGCGGTCACGCAGTTGAAGGTAGCTAATCCCTATTATGCCTTCGCAAAAGCAATCGAGCTCTTTTACCCCAAAATCCCAGTCCGTCCGGGCATCAGGGACAACGCCATTGTATCTGGCACCGCCGTTCTTGGCAATGACGTAGCGGTCTTTCCCTGCGCATATATATCGGACAACGTCTCAATAGGCAGCGGCACGGTAATTTCCCATGGCGTTTTTATCGGCGAACGGACCGAAATAGGGAGCAACTGTTTCATTTATCCTAATGTGACGATCAGGGAAGATGTCCGGATCGGCGACAACGTCATCATACATCCGGGCACGGTAATAGGGTCTGACGGGTTCGGCTATGTCTTTGAAAAGGGTGAACATTACAAAATACCCCAGGTGGGCGGGGTAATAATCGAAAATGATGTCGAGATAGGCGCGAACGTCACCATCGACCGCGCGACCATAGGTACTACCGTCGTGGGAAGGGGTACAAAAATAGATAACCTGGTGCAGATAGCCCATAATGTCAGAATCGGCGAAAAATCGCTTCTGGTCGCGCAGGTGGCAGTCGGGGGAAGCAGCGAGATCGGGAGCTTTGTGACACTTGCCGGCCAGGTCGGCATAGCCGACCATACTTCGATAGAATCCGGTACGATAATCGGAGCAAAATCAGGGCTTGCGGGGCATATCCCAAAGGGGATCTATTCGGGCTCCCCCGCGATACCTCACAAGAACTGGCTGCGGTCCCAGGCCCTCTATGCAAAACTGCCCGAGATGAACAGCAGGATCAGGGAACTCGAAATGAGGTTAAATAAACTGGAAAAGGGGGATGGAGATGATGATGATAAATGAAATAATGAAATACCTTCCACACAGGTATCCCTTTTTACTTGTCGACAGGATAGTCGATCTGGAGCCGAATAAGCATGCCGTCGGGGTCAAGAACGTGACGATCAATGAGCCTTTCTTTCAGGGTCATTTCCCGGGACAACCTATAATGCCCGGGGTGCTTATTATAGAGGCCATGGCCCAGGTCGCGGGGGTCATGGCATTCTGTTCGGGGGTCGAGGGAAAATCCGTCTATTTCATGAGCATCGATAACGCAAAATTCAGAAGACCCGTTGTCCCGGGTGATCAGGTAGTGCTGGACATTACTACGACCAAGCAGCGCGGGAATGTATGGAAATTCGCGGGAACCGCAAAAGTCGACGGAAAAGTTGTCTCTGAAGCCGAGTTCACGGCCATGGTCACGGACAAGGAGATCTAGCCTGATGAAAACAAACATCCATGCTACAGCGATAGTCGACCCGAAAGCGGAAATCGATACAGGGGCTGAAATCGGTCCGTTCTGTATCGTAAAAAGCGGGGTCACGATCGGGAAGGGCAGCAGGCTTCGCTCAAACGTAATTATCGAGGGCATTACAGAGATCGGCGAAAACTGTACTATCCATCCTTTCTCCAGTATCGGCTTTCCTCCCCAGGATATGAAATACAAAAATGAGAGCACGAAACTCAGTATCGGAAACAACAACATTATAAGAGAATACACCACAGTCCACAGGGCATCCGTAGGGGGCGACGGAGTTACTACCGTAGGGGATAATAATTTCCTGATGGCATACGTCCATATAGCCCATGACTGCAAGATCGGCAGTAATGTCATCATGGCAAATGCGGCCACTCTTGCCGGCCATGTCCTTGTCGAGGACTTTGCCGTCATCGGGGGACTTGTCGCCGTTCATCAATTTACCAGAATCGGAAGATACGCTATGGTAGGAGGGTTCAGCGGAATCGGGCAGGATGTTCCTCCATACATGGTTGCTTCGGGGTCCCGGGCAAAGCTGTTCGGTCCCAATACTATCGGCCTGAAGAGGCACGGTTTTTCCGATTCTGCTATAAACTCGATAAAAAAAGCATACAAGATACTTTTCAGGGAAAAACGCACGCTGAAAGACGCGCTCAGGAAAATACAGGACGACCTGCCCGAATCTGAAGAGATCCGGTATCTTGTCGATTTCATAGGAAAAAACAAACGCGGTCTGTGCCGCTGACGGCCGGGGACGTTAATGAAAATATTAGGTCTTATTTCGGGAAGCGGGGAACTCCCGGTCGCCGTTGCCCTGGAGGCCCGCGCAAAAGGTTACAAAACCCTGGCGATAGGACTCGAACCTGTCGCGGACAGGTCCCTGGAATCATTCGTCGATGAGATCCGGTGGATCAATGTCGGAAAACTCGGGACTATAATCGAAACCCTCAAAAATTCAGGGGTCAGGGAAGCCGTCATGGCGGGGAAGGTTCCGAAGTCATTACTGTATAGGAGCAAAATCGTACCCGACCTTCGAGCAGTCAAGATCCTCTTTTCGCTCAGGGACAGAAGCGATGATTCCATACTTCTGGCTATTACCAGAGAACTGGAAAAGGACGGGATAAAACTGCTCAACACTACGGACTTCAGTGCCCGCCTTCTGACCCCCGAAGGGAACCTGACGAAGAAACAGCCTCTAGAGGCGGACTGGAAAGACATCAGGTTCGGGTGGAAGATAGCCAAGGAAATAGGCAGGCTCGACATTGGACAGACCTTGGTAGTAAAGGACCGGGCCGTCATGGCGATCGAAGCGATAGAAGGTACGGACGAGGCTATAAGAAGAGGCGGACGACTGGCGGGCGAGGGTGCGGTCATCGTGAAGGTGAGCAAGCCCCAGCAGGACATGCGTTTCGACGTGCCGGTCGTGGGAATGCACACACTCCAGGCGATGATCGAGGTGCGGGCGAAAATTCTCGCCGTGGAAGCGGACAAAAGCATCCTGCTGAATAAAGAAGAGTTCCTTTCCGAAGCTGATAAAGAAGGTATCGGTATCGTGGGCTATCGCGAAAACCGGGCTTAACTCATACACTCTTTCCAACATACCACAAATTATGCTCAGTTTTTTCGTCGCTTATTGGATTATAGGTCTATAAGGTTGTTAAATTTGACAAAACGATCTCTTTTTGGTTATATAACGTGTTGTTTTTACCCTGGCTATTCATGGGCAATAGCCGAAATCTTACTTTCGAGGTGCTTATGAAATATAAAATTATTTTCAGACTGGCTGCACCTTTAATGCTCTTCCTGCTCCTTGTGCCTGCGCGGGCTTATTCTCAGGATGACTTGAGCTGCATCGTCTGTCATACCGCGATGGAAGGCAGGCTGAAAACATCAAGCGGTGACCTTATCGAACTCAATGTCAACGCGGAGAAGTTCAAGGAATCCGTTCACGGCTCCTTCTCCTGTACCGACTG
>JBECKU010000383.1:0-1213 GCA_040235385.1 Candidatus Sulfobium sp.
GCACCCTGGAGATGCTCATCCTGCGGAGTCTGGAGGATGGGCCCATGCACGGGTACGGCTTCACGGAACGACTCCTGGACGTGTCGGAGGAGTTACTGTCGGTGGACGAGGGATCCCTCTATCCCGCCCTGTACCGGATGCTGATGCGGGGTTGGGTGACCTCGAAATGGGGCAGGAGCGAGAACAACCGAAAGGCGCGGTTCTACTCCATCACGAAGACGGGCCGGGCCCACCTCGAGAAGGCCACGGATACCTGGGCCGGGTTCAGCGAGGCGGTCTCCCGCGCCATGGCGACCTGAGGAGGCGCCGAGAATGAGGGCGCGGATGGGCCGGTTTCGCTCCTGGTTGGTCCGGCTTCTTCTCCGGGACGACCTCGCCCGGCTCGAACGCGAGATCGAGGAGGAGTTCGGTTTCCATATCGACATGAAGACGGCCACCCTGGTGGAGAGGGGAATGGATCCGGAGGCGGCTCGGGCCCTGGCCGAGGAGTGTTTCGGGGACTCCCGCACCCTGCTCCGCTCGGGGGTCAGGAACCTCTCCAGCGCCCGCAGAACCGCGAAGCGCCGGCTCCGGAGGCAGTCGCTCGGGCAGGACATCGTGGACGGAGGACGGCGCCTCGCCAGGCACCCGGGATTCTCCCTCCTGGCCGCCGGCACCCTCGCCCTGGGTCTCTCCACCAGCACCGCCGTCTTCACCTACGTGAACGCCTACCTCCAGCCCTTCCCCGGAGCCGATACCGACAGGGTGTACGAGCTGTTTCAGAGCTCCGACCAGGTGGCCTTCGGGCCCATCTCCTACCCGGACTACCTGGACCTGGTGGAAGGTGGGGAGGGCCGGTTCCAGGTGGCGGGGGTCGAGAACACGCAGTTCGCTGCCAGCGCCCGTCACGAGACCCTGACGGAGGTCGTCTTCGGCCAGGCCGTCACGGGGAATTTCTTCCCGCTCCTGCACGTGGAGGTGAGCCTGGGCCGAGGCCTTTCGCCGGAGGACGACCTCCCCGGATCGGAGCCGGCGGTGGTCATCTCCCGGGAATACTGGCAGCGCCGCTACGGTTCGGACCCCGACGTCCTGGGCCGTACCCTGTTCCTGAACAACAACCCGTACACCATCGTCGGCGTGGCCTCCCCCGCCTTCCTGGGCACGGTGTCGGCGTTCCGGCCCCACGTCTGGATGCCCCTGGAGCAGTTCAAGATCGTCTACTGGGCCCGGTCGA
>JBECKU010000297.1:0-6932 GCA_040235385.1 Candidatus Sulfobium sp.
GTCTTGCTCCTCAAGCTGTCCGAAAGCTCCAGAAATCTTATCTCTTTTCTTATCTCTATGAAGGTGAAATACGCCGATACAGCGAGGACTGCAAGTATGCCGCAGCTTATCAGAAAACTGAGGATAATCTTTTTCTTAAGGGACATTACGCCCTATTTTATCATCAAAAGAAGAAAAATGGATGCCTCCGGAATTGCGGAGGCATCCAGGAAAGACAGAGGTGTACCCGGTTTTTAATGATTTTCAGTCTCAGCAGGGAACCACAAGCACCTTGCACGGCGCGTGACCGATCACGCGCGCGGTGACGCTGCCCATCAATAGTCTCTTGAGGCCGGTGCGGCCGTGGCTCCCCATGACGATCATGTCCATTTTCCTTTGCTTTGCCTCGTCGACTATGAATTTATAAGCTTCTTCCCCCTGGTGCATTATTATTTCACACTCTATCCCTTCCTTTGATATCTTTGACTTTACGGATTCGAGGTGCTCCCTGGTCTCATTCTCGGCTTTCTCTATGAGCTTGGGCGCCAGAGCCGCATATTCCGCATTGAATTCAACGACAGAAAGCACGAATATCCTGCTTGAACAAACCTTTGCGATATTGACGGCCTCATGGATCGCAGCCTCGGCATATTCGGAGCCGTCGGTAGCTAGCAGCAGATTCTCAAAACCAAGAGTCGCACAAACATTTTTCTTCTGTTCCGCCATATCAGTGTCCTCCTACTTTAAGAACTCCGGAGGCCGCCAATACGAGGACCAACACTTCTATTATCGCCAGAACGGCGTAGACCGAGTCCTTTTTTCTGAAGAGTATGGGAACGATCCTCAGATAACATGCGATCGTTACCGCCGCGAGAAAGGCGATGGGGAGAAAGTTGAGAAAGTCCCCTTTTCCAAGCTTTTCGAGCCACGACCATCCGGGATGTATGCCGGTTATCTCAAGATATTCATTGACCGGTAATTTCCAATAATTAGGCAGTTCCCTTACCGGGATATAGGGTGTGAGAATTCCAGTGAGATAAATGAAGAATGTGGCGATAAGAACTAGCAGCCCTATCTTCATTCCGATATCGAGGAGCTTTGCATATTCAAGCTGTTCCTCTGTCGCCTTTAGTTTGTCAGCCATTATGATCCTCCTTATTCAAGATCAACGTAAAACAGGTATATTTATATGCCTAAACCCTTGAGCAACGCTCTGGTCCCCGCAAAGAGCAGCATCGCGATGACGATATACCTGACCGCAGCGGGTTTCGTTTTTGCCAGGATGCGCACTCCTACGATCGACCCGAGCATGATGCCGATGATTGAAGGGACTACCATCATCGGCAGTACGGCCCCGTTATTGACATAGATCCAGGCGGCCGATGTATCCGTTATCGAAAGCAGAAATTTGCTCGTCGCGACCGACACTTTAAGTGGTGCGCCCATCATGAGGTTCAGGACCGGCACGTTCGCCCAGCCTGCTCCCAGTCCGAACATACCCGCCATGACCCCGATGATGATGAATGTCGCCAGGCCCTGAGGAGTTCTGTGGACCTTCCAGTTGATGTCCTGGCCGGAGGATATCTCGTGATAAACGCCCGTTATCCTCAAAGCAGTAGAAAGATTGTCCGCTTTTTTTACTTCGGGATACTCCGATTTTTTTGCGATCAGCATAATCGCGACGATGCCGAGAATGGTGCCCCCCAATGCCATATTCACAACGTTTGCCGGCAGAGCCAGGCCGATCATCGCGCCGACTATGGCGCAGGATGATGCTATCAGGGCCACGGGAATGGCCAGCCTCAGGTCTGCCATGCCCTTTTTCAGGAGGCCGGGACCGGCCGCAAGGGCCCCCGCCAATGCGACGAGAAGACCGGCCCCTCTCACAAAATCAATGTGAAAAGGGAAGAACCCGCCGATGATTGGTACAAAGAGCACCCCGCCGCCCACACCGCCGAGTACCGCCAGTATCCCGAGCAGGAACGTCACAATGAACAGGATCAACGGCCATGCCCACCATGGCATGGATGATCCGGCCGCGGCAGGGACCGGGGAGGCGTCCGTTGAAGCCAGGACTGGTGCAGCGAAAAGAAATGCCGCAATGATGATTGCCGCAATAGATAAGACCTTCAATTGTCGCGTAAACATGACACTATATATTCCTCCTTTTAAGAATTATCTGATTCTCTCGAATTCCGTCTGAAATTTATATCTGTCGGTCCCGCCGAGAAACCTCGTGTAACCGACCGGTGTATTATCGGAGCTGAACAGAAGCCTGTGGACGGCAAGAACATGCGTTCCCTCCTTTAACTCCAGATACTTTGCGGAGTCTCCCCATACTTTCGAAACTTCCACCGTCTGAATTACCTTGAATATCTTCTTCGAGCCCCTTTCCTGAAGCAGCGAGTAGAGAGAGATATGGGCGATATCCAGATTACTGAGGTCGGGCATTATGTGACGGGGGATGAACGATTCGTCGAGATACGCGGTTTTTTCGTTCATTTTCCTCTTGCAAAGCACATGATAGACGGCATCGTTTGTCCTTAAGTAAGCCTTTACTTCCGGGGGTATATCCTCCGTTCCCAAAGATATGATTTCTTTTTCGGCCTTCACCTCCTTCCCGAACATATCTTCCGTAAACCTTGTTTTCATCGCAAGACCAACTATAGGCAATGAACTTATCACATAGGTGCCTTTCCCCTGGATCTTCATCAGATACCCATCTGATACAAGGTTGTTTATTGCCTGACGAACAGTGATCTTGCTTACGTCATATTTCCCGCAAAGTTCTTCCTCTGTCGGGATCTTCTGGTTGAGCTTCCAACGTCCCGAACTAATCTCTTCTACAAATATCCGCGTCAACTGAATGTAAAGTTTTTCCCTGTTGAACCGATCGACTGTTTTGAAGTGAAACAGCTCTGTTTCATTATGCATCATAAAAGACATAATATTATAATGATATGATGATGTCAAGAAAAAAAATGAATGATTTCAAAAAAAAAGCATTATTGTGACTTGTCCAATGAGCGGCCGGGCTTTATTGATCGAAAAGATGATAAAATACGAGATCTTACGTTAGTGATCAAAGGACTGGAAAATAAGGGAGTGAAGTGACGGATCTCAGTGATATACAGGTAAAAGACGCCAGGGGCAGGATATTTGACGAGATAAGGACTATTTTCAGGAAAGAAAAGAGCGGAAGGCGGCTGACCGGTTTACTGACAGGACGGATAGACTCCCTTCTGAGCGGCATTTTCAGTTCCGCCGGAGGAACGGATGGCGTCGTTCTTATTGCCACCGGGGGCTATGGCAGGGGAGAGATGGCCCCTTTTTCCGATATCGACATAATGGTCTTCGCGCCCGACAAGTCGCAGGCAGGCTTAGCGGAGCGCATATTTTACAGCCTCTGGGATACGGGGCTTGAAATCAGTCATTCCTTCAGGACGGCCGAAGAAACTATTGAAGAAGCCTTCAAGGACATAAAGACCAGGACTTCCCTTCTTGAAACGAGATACGTCGCCGGTGACAAAGAACTTTATGATTCTTTCAGAAAAAAGGTTTATCCGGAGATCGCCTTCCGGAGGCAGAAGGAATTTGTGAGGGAAAAATTACAGGAAATGGAGAAGAGACATCAGGGCACGGGCGATTCGGTATATTTACTGGAACCGCATATCAAAGAGGGCGAGGGAGGTTTGAGGGATTTTCATACAGCATATTGGTTGGCGAAGGTTGCTCTGAAGATTGATACTCCTTCGGATTTTTTCGGCTTGCTGGGCGCCTACGATCTCAGAAGATTTTTAGGCGCCTATGACTTTCTCCTCCGTACCCGGTTCGGCCTTCACCTGGAAAGCAACAGAAGAAACGATATCCTATCCTTTGAATTTCAGAGGAGCGTGGCTGCGGGTCTCGGGTTCCGCGACTCTCAAAAATTCAGTGCCTCTGAACGAATGCTGAGATATTATTATCTGAAGAGCAGGGTCATGCAGGAAATCTCACGGCAGATTCTTATCGCCTGCAGCAAGTCCTACGTAAAGACATTCAGGTCTTTTTTCGTCAGGAAAATAACGGAGGAATTTTCTCTCTCGGGAGGAAAGTTGATCATGTCCAAGGAAGGCCTGCTCAGAAGAAATCCGGCGAAAGTAATCGAATGTTTTTATCTTTTTTCAAAAACGGGCAAGAAATTCAGCGAGGCGCTGAAAGAAAACATCAAATCGAACCTTGTGAGGTTGGACGGAAGGGTCAGGAACTCCCCTGAGGCGGTCCGTTATTTTCTGGAGATTTTAAAGAGCGACCGGGTCTATGAAACCCTCCGTGAGATGCATGAGACTGGAGTTCTCGGCAGGTTTCTGCCCGAATTCGGGGCCCTCAGTCTGCTGGTCGTCCATGAGCCATATCATATGTATACCGTGGACGAGCATACGCTTATCGCTATCAGGAACCTGGAACGTCTCAGAACAACCACTTATAAAAAACTCGAGGAACTCGGATCGGTCCTCAAAAAAACGGCAGATATAGAATGTCTGTACATGGCGATTCTCTTCCACGACATCGGTAAGGCCGTCGGGAGGCATCACGAAGAGGAAGGGTACAAGAGACTGAAGGGCATCATGGAGAGATTTAACCTGGACAGGGCGAAGAGGATAAAGATAGAATTGCTGGTCCGAAACCATGTGCGTATGTCGATGACTGCGCTTAAACGGGAAGCGAGCGATATTGAAGTTATCACCCGTTTTGCCGACGCGGTGGGGGACCGGGAGACCCTGGATGCATTATATTTGATCACTTACGCCGATATGTCGGCCGTCAATCCCGATTTCTGGACTTCATGGAGGGCATATCTCCTGAAGGATTTATATCTGCATACGGCGGAGTATCTTTCAGGTTTGCGGGAAGACGGGGAGGAACATATCAGCGGCCTTCTTTCACTGGTATCGGAAAAAGATGTTCCCGCATTCGAAAGCTTCATCCGGGAAATGCCGGGGAGGTATATACTTTCTACTTCCAAACGAAAGGTTATGGATGACTTCAGACTGGTGGAGAATGTCAAGAAAGAGAGCTTTGACATGCGCATCGACATAGGTCCCGACGGCATAGCCGAACTGTCTGTGAGCGCCGAGGATTGTCCGGGACTTTTCTCGAGGATCGTAGGTTTTTTGTCTTCAAAGGGATTAAACATTGTCGAAGGCAGGCTCTTCACAGGGAAGAACGGCATAGTAATCGATAAGGCTTCTGTTTCCAACTGGAAGGAAATATGGTGGGACGGTCTTTCCGGCGATCTTGAAGAAGGTCTAAGGAAGATCATCGTTCATGATATGCCGGTCAACGTGGTGAGGCGGGAAAAGAAGGCCGAAGTCCCTTTCGGCGTTTTTATCGAGCTGGATAATGAGGCATCGGACGAGTTCAGCCTGCTCGAGGTATTTTCTCCGGACAGGATGGGTCTGCTCTATGACATATCCGATGTCATGTTCAAGGCGGGCATAAATATCGTTTCTGCGAGGATCAATACTGATGGGGGGCTTGTACACGATGTGTTTTATGTCCAGTCCGGAAAGAGCAAGCTGACAGGTGAAAGCGCACTGGAAACGCTATCGGAAATTTGGGCGGTATTAAAATAATGAAAAAAGCGGTCTTGCTTATACTCCTGATCGTGATGGCGGGCTTCTCGATCGTGATCCTGCGCGGGCCTTATATCTCTAACATACTAAAGAAGGCATTATTGCCTGAAATCGGGGTGGCCTCAGGATATAGAGTCGTGGCGCAAAGAATCTCCGTAAACCTTTTCCCTCTCTTTGTCGATGCGAGAGAGATTGAGGTTTTTGATACCGGCGGAAAGACATTGATTGTCGTTCCCAGGACCAAGGCATATATCGATCTGATCGGGCTCCTTCAGAAACATATCATTGTCAGGCGGCTGGTGATGAAAGAGCCGGTTATTGAGACGGAGAGAAGACAGATCGACGAAATCCTGAAGAACATCAGGGCTTATTCGGGAAAAGAAAGTTCTCCCGGTGTCAGGGTCGACATCGGCGCTCTTGAAATCCAGAAAGGCACGGTGCATTTTGTCGATCCTGAGACATACGTAATGGCGGAAATAAGAGGACTGGAGGGTGAAATTACCCTTGGAAAAGTTAAACGGGTAAAGGCCAGGGCCAGGGAAGTTGAAATCAGGAAAGAGGGCTGGCCCGATATGGCTGGTAATGTGAGCCTGGATTTCGACATCAGGAACGACGTTATCGATATAACAAAATTCGTCATCGGCTCCGCCGAATCGGTGGTGGAGAATACCGGAGAAATTCGCAGGGATAAGAGCGTTCTCGATACTAACGTGGAATTGCTGGTATCGACTGTTAAGAAGATGTTCGGTCTCAAAAGAAGCGGCGCCGGAAAGATCCTCGTGAAGGGTGATCTTCATTATACCCGCGGAGAGCTGATTACCGATCTCAGCCTCAGCGGAAATTTCCATATCGAGACCCTGATGGAGTTGCTTCGAGTGAAGGAAAAAGTGGAGGGTATTGTGGACGTTGAGGGTAATCTGAAGGGTCCTCTAAATGCACTCGAGGGAAAGGGAAGGGTCTTTCTGAGGGATGGGAATTTGTTCAATGTAAAAGTAGATTCCATGAGATGCGATGTCTCTTACGCGGACGGAAGAATGGATTTTAGCGACGGGGCCGGAAGGATTTATGACGGATATGCTGCCGTAACTGCTTCGATCAGGCTTCCTGTGGTGAATTTCTTCGATCTGAAGGTAGATTTTTCAGGAGTGGACAGTCTTCCACTATTCGGTTTGATAGGGTGGGACCCCGGGATTCAAAAAGGGAAGGTTAATGGCTTTCTGACCAGCTCGGGGGCCAGGTTCAACCCTAAGGGACGTTTTGAATATGCGAGTACGGAAAAAGGAGAAGACGTGCTCGGAAGAGTAAAAAGTCTTTCCGGAGAGTTCAATAAGGAAGGTG